>NZ_NPKW01000049.1:0-42212 GCF_002265885.1 Vibrio sp. 03_296 | reverse complement strand
GCCCAACGCACTCGGTTTACAGCTCTGCCTGTTTGCGGCTAAATTATCACCGTTCAGCCCAAAAACTAAAGAAAAGGAAATCACTCATGAGTTTAAATAACGTCCCGGCGGGCAAATCACTGCCTGATGATCTGTATGTGGTTATTGAGATCCCAGCCAACGCGGATCCGATCAAATACGAAGTGGACAAAGAGTCTGGCGCGGTGTTCGTTGATCGCTTTATGTCGGCGCCGATGTTCTATCCATGCAACTATGGCTACGTTAATCACACGCTTTCATTGGATGGCGACCCTGTCGATGTGTTGGTCCCAACCCCTTACCCTTTGATGCCTGGTTCAGTGATCCGTTGTCGCCCGGTGGGCGTGCTTAAAATGACCGATGAATCCGGCGAAGATGCCAAAGTCGTGGCAGTACCACACTCCAAACTGTCCAAAGAGTACGATCATATCCAAGACGTCAACGATCTACCTGAGTTGCTCAAAGCGCAAATCACCCATTTCTTTGAGCGCTACAAAGAGCTTGAATCAGGTAAGTGGGTCAAAGTAGATGGTTGGGAAGACGTGGAAGCCGCGCGCAAAGAGATCCTAGATTCTTATCAGCGTGCACAGAGCAAATAATCCTTGTTCATTGAAAGGCAAAAGAGCTGTGTGAACACAGCTCTTTTTGATCCTGACAAGCACTTCGGTTCTTACCGCCTCTTTCATCTTTACAAACCACCAGCCGTCGACATTTTTCCGGATAGGTAGTCTTGCTTGAAGAAGGGAGCAACATCATCGCAAATGCCATAGTAAGGCTTGCCAATCACCCCCAACATATAGGCATTTTGCTGACAGTATTGCTGCTTACCTTCTTGGTAGCCCGCTTGGTATGAGGCCACCAAATCGGCCGAGAGGTCTCGCGGTTCCGCCAATTCGAATAAACGTGCTTCGCTTAAAGCCATCTTACCTTCTAACGCGCTTTCAACACCAAAGGTGTGCCAATCTAAAGCGTGATCCGATTGCGGTAACGGAGTCTGTACGCAGCCAGTCAGCAACAACAACGGGATCGTCAATACCAATGCTTTCATGCTCGCTCTCCTTTATTGAGATGGGCTCTCAAGGCTCTGTCGTTTCTTCATCCACAACGACCCAACCAACCTATCACAGTATACGGCCTTCGAGACTCAATCGCTCAAACGCGTTGGCACCAATCTCCTGAGGCAATTTCCTCCACCAACTTACTGCTGTCTTGATAGAGATAAATCCACGCTTGGCCAAATGGGGTCGAGATGGTTTCGCGGCGGTATTCCACTGGCACATCTTCCAACTTATCCAGCGTTTGTAACGTCTCATCATCAATCAAATAGACTTCGCCATTGATAGCACGATTGCCTTCACCCAGCGCAGGATAATCTCCGAGATCATAAAGGCGATAATCTTGAGCACTTTGACAACCACCTAAAAACTCGCTTTTCTCGAGATAGTGATGGTTAGATTCCCCTTTGCGCAAGGTGCCATAGACAAAAACCAAATGCTGCATAACGCCTCCGTGTTATCTGCATGATGTGCGATGTTTGACCAAGTTAAGGTTTGATAGCACGTGGCGAGATTTTAATCAAACTCAAACTGATAAAGCAGATCAACGGCACTTTCAACCCCAGAAACCCCTTCTAGATAAAGATCTTTCATCAGGCGATAGCGCACGGTGAACTCACCAAGCGGTTTGAAAATACCCACCCCATACTTCACTTGCAACCCTGGCATGATGTAGCCACTGACCGTGACTTGTGAGTCTTCCCCGGAACCTGCGGTATCCAACTGAAGATCTTGCACGCCAAACGCCTGACCAATTTCACCAACGACTTTGCCACTTTTGGCCAGACTCAACCCAATTAAGGCCGTGGTCATTGCGCTGCCACCGCCAGATTCGCCATCGATATTCTGCCCCCTGAGTAGATAAGAGAGCGCATTCGCTTGCGGCATGGCAGGCTCCGAGAAGATGGTGATTTCAGGCTCTGTCGCAGGGCCAGTGACCTTAACCCCTGCAATGACATCATCTTGGGTATTTTCTGGATTGCGAATTGCTTTGATCGCCACATAAGGCTGATCGGCAGGCCCGTTCATCAACACTTTGCCTTCTTTGATCAAGAGGTCTTGACCAAAAGAACGATAGGTCCCGTCAACAATGTTCACTTCGCCAAGAATAAACGGCCCTTTGTCTTTCTGTGTGACATTCAACTGGCCTTTTAAGCCCCCCTCAAGGCCAAATGCCGCCAGTTTGAAGTCGTCACCAATCGAAATGTTAATGTCGGTTTGAACGTTAAATGGCATCGAAGAAGACTTATCGATAGGCTCAAGTTGGTCGTTGAGCAGCACCTGATCTTTCGACACACTCACCGCGCTTGGTGGCAGTTCTTCAACAACAATACGCCCCCAAGGCAGAGCCAAACTGCCCGTCACTTTGGCCAGCGTCGGATTAACTTCAATCGTCATATCCGGTACCAACTTAATTTTCACCATCGGCGGCATGTCGACTTTGAGGGAATCGGCAAAAACTCGCACCTTACTGTGCCAGTTATCCAATTGCTGCCAATTCGCCTCACCACTGACGTTGAGCTCTCCGTCAGGGGTCACAATGTTGGCTGCCAAATCAGCGTCATAACCGCGAAAATCAATCGCCAGTTTGCCCTGTTTCACGTCGATTGGGCTGATATCGCCGTTCACTTGGATATCGTCCACTAGGAACTGACCCTTCACTTGAGGGTGATAAGCCGAACCCGACACCGACAGATCGGTTGAAATCAGCGCTTTCAGCACGCTGTATTCCCCAACCAGAGGTGCCAAGAAATCCAAATTGAACTGGCTAAGAGCCAACTTAGCCTTCAGTTGTGGATCGCTGGCTTGCACATCGGCCACTTGCAGTTGCCCCGTCAAATCGCCGTTCTCACTCACATTGATCTGCCAATCCGCGTTCAATTGATCTTGATGCAGCTGTGCATTGAGGTTGATGTCGTCCCAACCGAGCGTCACGACTTGTTCAACTTTCTGTTGAACCTGACCTGTGGGTAAATGCAGTGACACTTTGGCTTGCGGCGAACTCTCTGGTGCCCATTTGGCCCACACTGTTGCGTCAACGCTGCCATCGAGCTTTGTTTCAGGCGGTAAAAACATCGCAATCTGAGCGAAATCAAACTGATTTAATGCCAGCTCGGCTTCGCCCTTTTCACCGACGCGAATGTCTTTCGTTAGGCAAAGCGTTGAGCCTTGTTGCTGCCAGCAATGTGCGGCGACATCCACCTGTTGCTGATCAATATTGGCTTTAATTGCCGTCGCTTGTTGTAAGGTCCACGTCCCTTGCTGAGTGGTGGCAAACATGCGCTCCAACTCCCCAGACCAAACCATCTGTGGTTTTTGCTGTAAGCCACCATGGATAGCCAAACTGGTGGACACCAAATTAGAAGAGACGTCCAAACTCAGTTGATGCTGTTTTTCACCGCCACTGACCGAGAGCAAAATTGAGTCAATCAACTGCTCTTGATAACGCAGCGCCGCCACCTTCAATGTGACATCCGCTTGCGGTTCTGGCAAAGGCGTGACTCTGCCTGTGAGCGACAACTGTTCGATGCTCGCTTGCTTCTGCCATTGGATGCTCTGTGCTTGCAGTGCCAGTTGAATGTCCGGCTCTTTCAACGCACCACGCAAGTCCACTTCACCAGCCACCGAACCAGATAGATCCGGTACGCTCTTCGCCAAATCGGTGAAATGGATATCGACATCCATCTGCCACTCTTTTTTTAGCTGACCTTTGGCGGTTAAGCCATTCGGACCGTGAGACAAGGTTAAGCGCTCAGTATCGAGGTAGACTTCTCCGTTGCCCTGTTCATCGGAAGCGTGTAGCGAACCTTCAATATTGAGTGGATAGCCACGCAGCAAACCATCAATATCCAGTTCTGGCAGCGCCACTTTCCAACCGCCTTTCTCAGTCAATGAGCCAGTGGTTGCAAGTTTGCCACTGATGTTGCCTTCCGCCTCTGGCCATTGCAGACCAGGCTGAATATTTTGCAGTTGTAAACTCGCCCGCCAATTGACCAACGATTGCCAGTTGGCCATCACTTGGCCTTTGAGCTCTCCCCCCAGCGTCTCGACATTGAGCTTATCGAGATTAATGTGTTGCAGATCACCGCCGCCATGCACATCAAGCGTGATCGCTGGGATCTCTTTACCATCCAGTTGAGATTGCAGCGCCAACTGATAGCCCTCAAGAGAACCTTGGGCCATCAGGTTGGTTGCCTTGATCTGATAATCACTCTCGCCACTCAACGGCCATTGGGTCTGAAGATCTGAGAGTTTGACATCAAAAGGCAAGCTCACTAAGAGTGGCTCAAGCGTGGCAGATAGCTGTGCGGAAACGGGCCCAGACAAGGTGCTCTGCAACTGCAAATGAGCCACGCTTTGCGACGCATTCAGTACAATGCTCTGTCCTTTCAGGTCGGTTTCTTTCAGCTTTGCCTTAAGATCCAATGAAAGTGGGTACTCACCTTTCAATTCAACCTGCGCGTTCGCTTGGGCCGACACTTGCGGCATGTCGAGCTCCAACGTCGCCACGTCAACACGGTTTTTCCCCGCCTTCGCTTCCAACGCTAAATGATTGACTATCAATGGCGTTTCTTGATGCAAGGTAAAACGGTTGACATCAAAACGCTGCAACACCATTTGCAGCGGGATCCATACTTCTGGCAGTTCAATATCTTGTCGTGGCGCGTCATTTTGCGCCACCGATTGAGCTTGCGGCTCGCTGGGAGCCAGCGTGACATCAATATCGCTAAAGCGAGTTGGCGCGATGACCAGACGATCCCCTTTCATGGAGAGGGCGCTACTCAATTCTCCCCAAGAGATTTGGTTGCCCAGCACATCCAGCTGGATGTTAGTCAATGCCAATCGATGCAAAAAGACGGGCACGGGCGTGCTGATACTTTTCAGCGGTTTACTGGGTTCTTCAACGCTCTCTGAACTGGGAGGTAACTGTGGCAGTGAGAGCGCCAAGCCATCAATACTGATATCATTGATGCAAACTTTGGGCTCCAACAAACACTGAAAATTCATCGCTAAAGTCAGTTCATCTACAGACGAAGCGATGTTGAGATCGGCATCATTAAAGGTGACTTTTCTCAGCGTAAACTTGGGAAACAGCGCACCTTGTACTTGGCCAACTTGTAACTGCGGCACCACTTTTTCCGCTACCCAAATGGCCGAAGTTAGGCCGGGATGCGTAAAGAGCAGCAGAGCAATCAAGGCCAGCAGCAAAATCAGCAGCGCCATGACGCCCGCAGAAATCCATTTGCTCCATTTAAACACCACTTTGATCATAATTCAGGCCCCAAAGTGAAGTGCAAACGGAACTCATCTCCCGGCTCGGCATCCAGCCCCCAAGCGAAGTCGATGCGAATTGGACCAATTGGCGAAGCCCAGCGAATGCCAAGCCCCGTCCCCGTTTTCCAATCTGGCGTGTCATTAAAGGCATCACCATAATCAACAAAGGCCGCCGCCCACCAGTTGCCATATAAGCGATACTGGTACTCTAGCGTACTGGTGGCAATGTACTGTGCCCCGGTTAAGGCACCACTACTGTCTTTGGGTGAAATGGACTCGTAACCATAACCACGTAGGTTATTGTCACCACCAGCGAAGAAACGCAGCGAGGGCGAGAGCTTTTCAAATTCCTCGGTGATGTTGGCACCCGCTTCAAGCCGTGCAAGACCACGGTGATTCTCACCTAGGCTGCGAATCCATGTCGTTCGGCCTTGCACGCGCAGCACTCGCGTTTCCGATAACAAATTGTCATCACCATACTCAAAGGTAATACTCTGTTTGTCGCCCCAGCTTGGCATGCTGCCGCCACGCACGCGACTGCGAGAAAAAGAGACACCGGGTAAAACAAACTGCGCCACGTCGTCTTGCAAGCCTTGCTCATAGTTTTCAATCAAATAACGGACAAACACCGTTCTGTGCCAACGGTTGTCTAGCAACCAATGACGCTCAACGGCTAAGTTTGATTCCAAGCTTTTGGTGTCTCGGCTGTCGACGTGTTTCATCGCGTATTGAATGCGGTAGTAATCGTGCAATACATCTTCAAGCGGGATCTGATAACCCGCGGTCACGGTTTGTTCTGGTTTCGAAATCGACAAACTGCTGTCAAAACTGTGGCCAAGTTCATTCACCCACGGTTTTTTCCATTTCAACGTACCGCGAAATTCAACGTCGGTGGCGTAACCAATACCCGTTTCAATCTGGTTTTTTGCTTGCGGAGCCAAGCTGACTTTCATTGGCAACTCACGGCTATCATCCAGGGATGACAAATCAGGTTCCACGAATACCGATGAGAACCAATCGGTGTTAGAGAGGTTTTGATTGTACTCCCCCACTTTGGCGACTAAATAGGGGTCACCGGCTTTAAACGGTTGCAAGGAGCGCACTCGGTTTTCTTCAATTTGACTACCAGTAATGGCCGTTTGACCAAAGTGGTAACGCATCCCACTGGCGTAATGAAGGCGCACAAACGCTTGATTGAGATCGGCTGCGACCTCTAAACGCGTTTCGATAAAATCGCCTTTAAAATAGCCTTTTTGCAACGCGAGGTTACGAATTGAGGATTTGAGCGCCTCGTAGTCGCCATGATTTAAAATCGCCCCCTGTTTAAGCGGCGATTTTTCTAACAGTTGCAGGAAATCTTTGTCATTCGAGGCTTCCCCCTCAATGCGCACATCAAAGGTCTCAACTCTCACCGGTTCGCCCAAGGTGATATGGGCCGTCAGTTCTTCCTGATCGTCGCTGATTTGATAGTCAATCTGAGCATGATAGTAACCCAATGCGTTCAACGCGCCATTAATGATGCCATCAAGACGAGATTGAAAACGCAAAGAGGTGGAGTAATCCTTTTCATCAATCGAGGTAAGGTGCGCCTCGATATTTTCCTCCACAGCACCGCTCACCCCTTCCAAAGAGAGAGAAACTTGAGGCGCCGCAACAAGATTGCTGGCAAAAAGCGAGCTGACTAATAGTGGTAATACTTTTTTTATCATGCTTTAGTACGTACAAAACAACGTCGGCTGACATCGAGGCTTTGCGGATATGAATGTGGTGTAGAATCGACACAACTCATAAGCAGACAAGTTGCGTTAAGCTGACGGTCTAAACTATCCTGCATCACCAGCGGAGACTGAGCTTGCAAGATAGCACCCGCCCTACAAAGGGACAACCAGATTCCGTTTTTTGTTCGGAGTCATATCACAGATGAATATAAGGGAAGAGAGATGCTCAACAAACAAATCATGGTCGATGCCGATAACGCGCTCGCGGGCCGCCAAGAAGCAATGGCAGTAGAGCCAGTTCATTTTGTCAACGGCAGTGATATCACCGCCCCCGCCACTCAAGGACAACAAGAAATACTGCTCGGCATGGGCTGTTTTTGGGGCGCGGAACGCTTGTTCTGGCAACTCGATGGGGTGGTTTCGACGTCGGTCGGATACAGTGGTGGCTTTACGCTCAATCCCACCTACCAAGAAGTGTGCAGTGGTCAAACGGGCCATACGGAGGTGGTGCGCGTGATCTTTGACCCACAAGTATTACCGCTTGAGCAACTGCTGGAAAAATTTTGGGAGCGTCACGATCCCACTCAAGGCATGCGTCAAGGCAACGATCTTGGCACTCAATACCGTTCTGCCATTTACACTTTCAGTGATCAACAGCTCGATATCGCCCTTGCTTCACAGCAAGCCTATCAAGCGGCATTGGCAAATCAACAACACAACACCATCACCACCGAGATCCGCCCTGCAGGGCCTTACTTCTACGCGGAAACTTACCACCAGCAATATTTGGCCAAAAATCCAGAAGGCTATTGTGGTCTAGGCGGTACCGGTGTGTGCTTTCCGCCAGCCTAATGTCAGCATCAAAGCGATCACCTCAGCGTGATCGCTTGCTCTCCATGCCGAAGCGTGATTGATCGCCACGGCGCCAAGCAAGACGACGAGCCAAAAGTGAACTAAGCGGCAGCCAAAGACAGAGCGTTGATCTCTGCGTTGACTTCACGATAGACAGACAATTTTTGTGTATTGTGAGTATCCGGCAACAGCACTTTGCCGTTGTCGAACTCAAACTCCCCAATGCCATTGATGGAAAAAGAACCTTTGAAAAGGGTTTTAACAAATCGAGCCACTTGACGTGGACGATAGACAGCAAATTCGCGCAACATAAGCAAACCTCAACTTCCGTATCAGTTAATGTGACGGGCAAAGAGCACGTCACCCATGCCTTTTGGCATTCCTTGTTTGGCTCACTCGAAGGCGAGTTCCTCTCACCTCAGCTGGCCATTTTATTTGTCGTTGACTCATTAGCGTTCACTAATAAATGAAAAAAGCATACCTCAGAGTGATGGAGAGTTAAACTCATTAAAGCCATTTTTGTTAAAAAAATGTTATTTGTAGCCAGATATTTTTGCCAACAGCGTATTATACTCAGCCAGCACAAGATAAAATGCACTCCGCTCTTAATGAACGGAGTTTAAGAAACATAAGGATAAATCGATGAAACGAAAGACTCTCCTCACACTGGCACTGCTTAGTGCTTCTTTTGGCGCAGCAGCACACAACCTCTCTCTAGGCAACCCAGTCCCTAGCGTTAGTGTGGCTTCGTATGGCGAAATTGTGCTGCAAGGAAAAGGCACCGCATTTCAACCTTGGGCTTCTTCACAAATGCTCGGTAAAGTTCGCGTGATTCAAGCTATTGCGGGTCGCAGCAGTTCAAAAGAGATGAATGCGCCTCTGATGCAAGCCATTACTGCCGCACAGTTTTCAGCGGATCATTACCAAACCACCACCATCATCAATCAAGATGACGCGATTTGGGGTACAGGATCGTTTGTCAAATCTTCGGCGCAAGACAGCAAGAAAGAGTTCCCTTGGTCATCAATGGTGTTAGACGAAAATGGCGTGGTGGCCAGCAGTTGGCAACTGGATAAAGAGAGCTCTGCGATCATCGTACAAGACAAGCAAGGCAAAGTGCTGTTTGTCAAAGAAGGGACACTTTCAAGCGATGACATCACTCAAGTCCTTGAGTTAATCAAAGCTAACATTTAATTGCTTTTCTTCATCAATAAAACCCATACACTCCATCGGTATGGGTTTTATTTTTTGTACGCTTTTTGACAAAAAGAGTGAACTTTGCGGCTGAATAACTGTTATATTGTAACACTTTCAAATATCTCAATCGGTTTATGCAACACAATCTTAGCCTCCCTTTCATGACTTTGCGCCACACTGCGATCTTTGCGGTGGTACTCAGCGTGTTTTTGAGCTTTGCCAGCATTGCCCATGACTTTGATTTTAATGCCGAGCACCACAACAGCCATCACTGCCAACTGTTTGCCAATGCCCATCATGGTGTTAACCAAGCAGCGATTAGCGTCCCCGTTTTGGTGCCCAAATACGCACAACCGCAATCCGTCACAGCGATTGCCCCTTATCAACCAACCAGTGCCTATTTGGCGCGTTCTCCTCCCTTCAACTAAATATGTCTATAAGTATTTCAATTTAGTTTATTAAGGATTAGAACCATGCTACGCAAAACTTCTCTCGCCATTTTGGTTGGGCTTTCTTTTTCCGCTCTCGCGTCTGCGCAAGAGGGCTTTCGTCAACACGATGCTCACGTACACGGTCAGGTCGAATTTAATATCGCCCAAGACGGCCATGATCTTCTGCTCGAAATCACCGCTCCGGGGGCCGATGTCGTCGGTTTTGAACACGCTCCAGAAAATACAGAACAAGAAAATCAACTTAAGGCCGCAGTAGAAAAACTCTCTCAAGCCGACTTGATGGTTCAAATCAATGAAGCCGCCAAATGCACGATTGAGAATGTATCGGTGACACACACCTTAGGTGGTGAAGAGCACGATGGCCATGAGCATCATGATGACCACGAACATCATGACGACCACAAACACCATGACGACCACGAACATCATGATGACCACGGACATGAGCACGATGGTCATGGTGCTTTTACCGTCGAGTACCAATATCACTGCGACAATGTGGCTGCATTGAATAAACTTGAAACCGATTGGTTTAAGCAATTCCCTGCGACTCAAGCGATTCAGGCCAATGTTCTAACGGACAAAGTACAAAGTGCCCTTGCCTTGTCGCCAGCACACAGCACCGTCTCATTGAAATAACGGCTAAGCTCAGCAGGTAAGTGGTTACTTACCTGCTATTCTTCTCCACTCAATAGGGTAAATGTTATGGTGAACACTTCGCCTGCGGTCATTGAACTACAGCAAGTCTCTTTTACGTGGAAAGAGGCTACCCAGCCTATCCTGCAGATACCGCATTTTTCCGTTGCTCGCGGTGAGCATGTTTTTATTAAGGGCCCTAGTGGTTGTGGCAAGTCCACACTGCTGAGTCTATTAACCGGCATCAACCAAGTACAATCTGGTCAACTCACGATTCTCGGTACAGAACTGGCTGCACTGTCTCCCAGTCAACGAGATAAGTTTCGCGCTGACAATATCGGTTATATCTTCCAGCAATTTAATCTGTTGCCATACCTCAATGTCTTAGAGAACGTTTTGCTGCCTTGCCTGTTCTCTCGTACACGCGCAACCCATGTGGAAGGTGATGCCCGAGCGAAAGCGGCGCAGTTGCTTACTCGCCTCCATTTACCGCAATCGCTGCATCTCAAATCGGTCAGTGAACTGAGTATCGGGCAACAACAACGCGTTGCGGCGGCACGCGCCTTAATCGGTGCGCCTGCTCTAGTGATTGCTGACGAACCAACGTCAGCACTGGATTTCGACAATCGCAGCGCCTTTATCGAACTGCTGATGGAACAAGCCAACGCTGCCAATGCCACCTTGGTGTTTGTCAGTCACGATCCCACCTTGGAACGTCTTTTTGACCGTACAGTGGATCTACGTCAACTCAACCAAGCAGGAGAAGCCTCATGAGCGCAACGGTGACCTTAGCTTGGAAAAGCTTACGGAATCGCAAAGCCACCGCCTTTTTGACCGTGCTAACGGTGGCGATCTCGGTCATTCTGCTGTTAGGGGTCGAGAAAATTCGCACGCAAGCCAAAGAGAGTTTTGCCAATACCATTTCTGGTACCGATCTCATCGTCGGCGGGCGTTCTGGCCAAGTAAACCTCTTACTGTATTCGGTATTTCGCATCGGCAATGCCACCAACAATATTGACTGGAAGAGCTATCAAGATTTTGCCAACCATCGCGCTGTAGCATGGGCGATCCCGATCTCATTGGGGGATTCTCATAAAGGCTTTCGCGTGATGGGGACAAACCACAGCTACTTTGAACATTTCAAATATGGCAGTAAGCAACCACTCACGTTTTCTCAGGGAAAACCGTTCAATGGCTTGTTTGAGACGGTACTCGGTGCCGATGTGGCGAAACAACTGGGTTATCAGATCGGCAGTGAAATCATCATTGCTCACGGCATCAGTGACGTCGGTTTTAGCCGCCATGACAATTTGCCGTTTAAAGTGGTCGGTATCCTAGCGCCAACAGGCACCCCCGTCGACAAGACGGTACACGTTTCACTTGAAGCCATTGAAGCGATCCATGTTGGTTGGGAATCCGGCGCTCGACTCGGCCCCTCCCCCGATGCCACTCAATTGGAACAAAAACAATTTCAGCCCAAACAAATCACCGCGATGATGCTCGGGTTGAAATCGCGCATCCAAACCTTCGCACTGCAACGTGAAATCAACACCTACAATCAAGAGCCACTCAGCGCCATCATGCCTGGCGTGGCGCTGCATGAACTATGGGGCATGATGTCTGTCGCCGAACAAGCCTTAATGGCCGTCTCGGTATTCGTTGTCATTGCCGGGTTGCTTGGCATGCTCAGCAGCTTGCTCACCAGCTTACAAGAGCGTCGCCGCGAGATGGCCATCCTACGTGCCATGGGAGCAAGGCCTCGTCATGTCTTCACGTTATTGATAAGCGAAGCCAGCTTACTGACACTGGCAGGTATCGTCACTGGGGTGGCGGGGGTGTACGGATTACTTTCGATTGCGCAGCCAATCATTCAACAACAATACGGCATTAACATCACTATGACGGCGATTTCTCCTCATGAATGGATGTTACTCGCCTTTGTTCAAACTGCAGGCATCCTCATCGGTTTTATCCCTGCAATCAGAGCTTATAAACAATCACTCAGTGATGGAATGACCATAAGGATTTAACGTCATGAAACGTAGACTCACTCTGTTTTTAACGCTGATTTTTGCCGCTTGGCTGCCCGTGCAAGCCATCGCACAGCAAGTCACCACTTTGGATTGGATCGATTTGGTCCCCGAGCAAGAACGTAAAATGTTCGACAGTGTTGGTATGCCCGCCGCCGATCACTCCGGTACGGCCGCCGCCCAATCCAAAGTTGGCGGCGTTCGCCCTGAACTCAATAACAAAAAAGTTAAGATCCCAGGCTTTGTGATTCCGCTTGAAGGGGATGCCAACAAAGTGACAGAGTTTCTGTTGGTGCCATACTTCGGTGCGTGTATTCACGTACCACCACCACCACCGAACCAAATTATTTATGTGAAGTTTCCAAAAGGCGCTCCCGTTCAGGAGCTGTGGGATGTGATTTATCTGGTGGGTACCTTAAAAACCGAAACCGTCAGCCATGAATTGGCAGAAACGGCTTATGTGATCGAAGGTGATGCCATTGAACCTTATGACGACATGTAATCACGATTAACATTTACACAACCTGTCAATCGTTCTCTCTCAAGCAATGAATTTAGATAAATAAATTAACGTTGCTAGGTAAGCCACCAAGAGTAGCGCGATTGATAGGTGCTTTTTCAGCTTATTCTCTCCGAAGTACTTCATAGTTCCCTCACAAAACAACGCAACAATTTTAACAACTTATTATCATTTGGCATAGCCTATTACACGGTTAATTTGCGATTTTCTCCGCGAACAGGGCAATATCTCGCCATGAACCAGCAGAGTGTGAGGCGTGAATCTTGCAGTCTGCTTCTGATTGCAGGTACATTGAGAGCTTAGCCAGCGAAAAGATGAAAGGAAAAACCCATGGCGGATAGCAGACCTCCCGTCGTCATTGACGTGGAACCCGAAACCAAAAGCGGCGGTTATCAGGAGAAAAAGTCCAGCTATATCAAAGACAGCGCGAGTCGAATCCAAACCATAGCGCAAACCTATGGCCTCGATGCACTGTTGCAAAAAGATCCGCCAGCCAAAAATGCCCTAGAGCGGGCCATGTTTCGTGAAGAGCAACGCAAAGAACAGCGACAAAAAAACCTAGAGCAGATCCTCAAGCTGGCGCATGTATCATGCAAAGATGAAACGGCTGGTGAGCCAGATCAAGATTGGCTCTACCGCTTCTTCGACATGGCGCAAGAGATCCACAACAGTGCCATGCAAAAACTGTGGGCACAGGTACTTAAACGCGAAGTGACCAATCCAGGTTCAACGTCGATGAAAGCGCTGAAAGTGCTACAAGACATGACGCCAAAGGAAGCGCACACACTGCAACGCGCCGCCTCGCTTGCCTGCAGCTTTGGTGGTGACGCCAGCCGTAAATTACTCATTGGCTTTCGTGCACAAGGCGGACTGTTCAGCTTTGGGAAGCGGGACACCACCAGCAACATTAATATTGGCAGCTTCCAACTTCCCTTTTCCAGTCTACTGGTTTTGATTGAATTAGGGCTGCTGCACGGTACTGAGCTTGAGTCGGGTGAAATTGAACAGCAAACACCGCTCATGCTCACTTATCAAGGCAAAAATTTGCAGTTGAATGCCACATCTAAAGGCGTGCGTTTGCTTTATTACCGTTTTACTCCAACAGGGAATGAGTTGTGTAAGTTGCTTGGCAACAAACCGAATAACTCGTATTACGATCAATTGGTTGCGCTACTCAATCAAAAATTTACCGTACAAACTGACGCGCAAAGTAGCATCCATCACACCGTGTAAAATCGACGCGAAAATTGCCAGCACGGTAATAACGTCAAGCGATCCACATAAAATGAATCACAATAAAAAAGTGAGTCTCGCGCTGCGACACTCACTTCTTGTCATACAAAAAAATTCAGATAAGAGTACTAACGTGGGGAAATCACACCACGCAGCGTCAGTTGCTCCACCAGTAAATCCACCAGCGCTTCAATGCCTTTTTCTCCTGCAGGCAGGTCAATCTCTGGATTGAGCGGTACCTCATATTCAGAGTCGATTCCCGTGAAGTTGGCAATTTCGCCTGCGCGTGCTTTTTTATACAAACCTTTGGGATCGCGTTGTTCGCACACTTCTAATGACGTATTGACGAAGACTTCAATAAACTCCCCTTCCGGCAATAAATCACGCACCAACTGACGCTCAGCACGGTGAGGAGAAATAAATGCCGTCAACACGATCAATCCTGCATCGGCCATCAACTTAGCTAACTCACCGATACGGCGAATGTTTTCACGACGATCTTGCGTCGAAAAACCAAGATCACTGCACAAACCGTGGCGTACGTTGTCTCCATCCAATAAATAAGTATGGAAACCTTGCTCAGCAAGCCTATTTTCCAGCGCACCAGCCACTGTCGATTTGCCCGCACCAGACAACCCTGTAAACCAAAGCACGGCTGGCTTTTGCTGTTTTAAATCTGCGCGCTGCGTTTTAGTCACAGCATGTTGATGCCAAACGACATTTTCATCTTTTTGCGCGATAACGCTGCTCATAGAAAATCCTTTTTAAAACGGGAAGAAAATCGGAATCAAAGTCAACACGAGCACCGAATACACCAAAGAGATCGGCACACCAATTTTCAAATAATCCAACAAACGATAATTCCCCACGCTGTACACCAGCAAGTTGGTTTGATACCCGTAGGGTGAAATAAAACTGGCACTGGCACCAAACAACACCGCCATGATAAACGGCATCGGATCAACGCCATAACCCAGCGCCATGCTATAGCCCAGCGGAAAGGCAAGAGCCGCAGCGGCATTGTTGGTCACCAGTTCCGTGAGGATCAAAGTGACAAAGTAGGTGGCCACCAAAGCACCAAACACACCCCAGCCATTGAAGGCTTCAATGAACATACCGCCCATACGCTCTGAAAAACCAGAGCTGATCATCAACTGCGCAATCGACAGCGCCGAGCCAACAATCACCACAATATCAATCGGAAAACGTCGTCTTAGCTCATTGAGTTGCACAATACCAAAAACCACCAGAGCCAGGAGATACAGTGCCAAGCCTTTAATGATGGGCACTAACCCCGTCAGTGCCGCAGCAATCACCGCCATAAAGCCGAGCAACACCAACGTTGATTTGTGGCTGTCCAAACGGGCGCTGGAATCCAAATCGTTCATCAGCACAAACTCTTTACGATGTGCCTGCCGCTCCGCTTCAAATCGCTTACCCGGCACTACCACTAAGGTATCGCCAGCCGCTAGGGTAATATTGCCTAAGCCCCCTTCGAGACGTTCATGGCCACGACGAATTGCCACCACCACCGCATCAAACCGGTCACGAAAACGGCTCGATTTGAGGGTTTTGTTGCAGAAAGTTGCTGAGGAACTAACCACCACTTCAACAAAGTTCTGCCCATTCAGATGCTGCTGGCCAAACAAGGTTAAACCGGGAATCTCTTGCAACGTCGAGACGCTATCAACCTCACCACAAAACAACAAACGATCTTTGGCTTGCAGAACAAAATCAGGCCCAACGGAAGGCACCGTTTGCCCATCACGGATCACCTCTGCTAAAAACAGCTTACGCAAAGCACGTAGATTGTTCTCGGTGATGCTACGCCCCACCAGCGGTGAACCGGGTTCAACCGCGGCTTCTAGGAAATACGGTAACTCATCTTGACCTTGGTCATCGTAATCGGGTAGCAAATAACTGAGAGGGATCAGCACCAATACCCCGCCAATCACGATCGCCAAACCAATCAACGTTGGGGTAAAGAAACTGAGACTGGGTAGTCCTGCATCTTCGACGAAACTGTTGATGATCAAATTGGTAGACGTGCCAATTAATGTCAGTGTGCCACCAAAAATCGCTGCATAAGAAAGCGGAATCAACAGCTTAGAAGGCGCATGTTGACGATTGCGTTTGATAGCTCCAATCAACGACACTACCACCGCGGTATTATTGGTAAACGAAGAGAGGAAGGCCGTGGAAAAACCCAGTTTTGCCACCACCGTCAACAATCTGCCTTCCGAAATACTGCGACTGACCCAACTGATCAAACGTGTCTTTTCCAGCGCAGTCGAAGCGAGAATCAGCAGCACTAAGGTCAATAAGGATGAGTTGGTGAAGTTCGCCGCAATCGCAGTGAGATCACTCATTCCAGCCATAAATGCCGCAAACGCCGCACCAGCAAAAATATAGCTTGGTTTGATTTTCGTGACGAGCAAACAGGTGATGATGCCCAGCAACAACGCCAATACAAATCCTTGCTCCCACATACGACATCCCCATAAAGGGAGAGAGGTTCTCTCCCATGACTACAAATGATTTCTGATTATTTAACTGACTTGTGCGCAGAGCTTACTTCAGCAACTGGCTCAAATCCTTCGCATCCCAATGAGGGAAGTGTTTACGAATCAGAGCATTGAGTTCAATTTCAAATGCCGAGTAATCGCCAACGGCTTTCTGCACTTCCACCAAGCTCTCACTCACCATGCCCGCGCCTACCGTCACATTGGTAAGGCGGTCGATAATGATGAAACCACCCGTGTCGGCACAATCTTGATAGTTATCGAGAGCAATCGACTCGTTCAACGTCCATTCACACAAACCAATACCGTTGAGCGGAAGCTCTGCCGCACTGTGCGTTGAAAGATTGTTGATGTCATATTGATGATGAATGTGCTCAACACGGCCGATGGTTTTCTTACCAGCGATCTTGATATCGTAATCACGACCGGGCTGAAGTGGCTGCTCAGTCATCCACACCACATCGGCGGCGAAGTGGTTAGTCAGCTCAACGTCCGCTCCTTGATGAACAATCAAATCACCACGGCTGATGTCGATTTCATCGGCTAACGTGAGCGTCACGGCCAAACCCGCTTGTGCTTGTTCAAGGTCACCATCAAAAGTAACGATGCGCGCAACGGTTGAGCTTTTACCCGATGGCAGCGCCGTAATGCGATCGCCCACGTTCACCACACCAGACGAAATGGTGCCAGCGAAACCACGAAAATCGAGGTTTGGACGATTAACGTATTGCACTGGGAAACGGAATTCACCCGCTTCTTTCTCTTTCTCAACGTCAACCGCTTCCAAAATTTCGAGTAGTGTCGGGCCTTGGTACCAAGCCATTTGTTGGCTCAGCTCAACCACGTTGTCGCCTTCCAGAGCAGAGATTGGGATAATTTGAATATCCGTTTCGCCGCGCAGGTTTTTCGAAAACTCTAGGTACTCCGCTTTGATTTCTTCAAAGCGTTGCTGAGAAAATTCCACTAAGTCCATTTTGTTCACGGCAACCACAAAGTGTTTCAGGCCGAGCAAATTGGAGATAAACGAGTGACGACGCGTTTGATCCAACACACCTTTACGCGCGTCGATCAGAATCACCGCTAGGTCACACGTTGAAGCGCCTGTTGCCATGTTGCGCGTGTACTGCTCATGCCCCGGAGTATCGGCGATAATGAATTTACGCTTCTGGGTTGAGAAGTAACGGTAAGCCACATCGATGGTGATGCCTTGCTCACGCTCCGCTTGTAGACCATCCACTAGCAACGCTAAGTCTGGACGACTGCCCGTGGTACCAACGCGCTGACTGTCTGAATGCACTGCCGCAAGTTGATCTTCATAAATCTGTTTTGAGTCGTGTAGCAAACGACCAATCAGGGTACTTTTACCATCGTCTACCGAGCCACATGTCAGGAATCTAAGTAGCGATTTGTGTTGGTGTTGATTTAGGTAACCTTCAATACCTAACTCAGCGAGCTGAGCTTGAACTGCACTATTCATTTTCTTTCCTTAGATCCTTAGAAGTAACCCTGACGTTTTTTCAGTTCCATCGACCCCGATTGATCGTGGTCGATGGCTCGTCCTTGACGCTCACTGGAAGTCGCCACCAGCATCTCTTCAATAATGCCTGTCAACGTATTCGCCTCTGATTCGATCGCGCCCGTTAATGGGTAACAACCGAGGGTACGGAAGCGCACGCTTTTCTCTTCGATCACTTCACCTTCTTTCAGCTTCATACGATCATCGTCCACCATGATCAGCATGCCATCACGCTCTACCACCGGGCGTTTAGCGGCCAGATACAGCGGAACAATCTCGATGTTCTCTAGGTAGATGTATTGCCAAATATCCAACTCTGTCCAGTTCGACAAAGGAAACACACGAATGCTTTCGCCTTTGTTTACTTGGCCGTTATAGGTTTTCCACAGCTCTGGACGCTGATTTTTTGGATCCCAAGTGTGGTTTTTGTCACGGAATGAGTAGACACGCTCTTTCGCTCGCGATTTTTCTTCATCACGACGCGCACCACCAAAGGCAGCATCAAAACCATACTTATTTAATGCTTGTTTAAGGCCTTGCGTTTTCATGATGTCAGTATGTTTCGATGAGCCGTGGGTAAATGGGCTACATCCCATAGCGAGACCTTCAGGGTTCTTATGTACCAACAATTCAAAGCCGTACTTCTCTGCCGTACGATCACGAAATTCGATCATTTCGCGGAATTTCCAATCCGTATCTACATGCAGTAGTGGGAAAGGAATCTTCCCTGGATAGAAGGCTTTGCGTGCTAAATGCAGCATGACCGAAGAGTCTTTGCCGATTGAGTACATCATTACTGGATTGTCGAACTCAGCAGCCACTTCACGAATAATGTGAATGCTTTCTGCTTCCAGCTGCTTCAAGTGAGTCAGGCGTTGTTGATCCATAGTTATTTCCTTTTTAAACCTTTTGGCTTATACGTATCCCTAAATCTTTGGTAACGATTATATTGAGTTGGCAATAGCACTATTGTTGATTCGAGTACCAGATAAGAACCAATCTAATTTCTGAGACAACTGCACCACTTCACCGATCACAATCAGTGCTGGGGCCTCTGCTTTCTTAGCTAAATCAGCCAGTTCCGATAATTGACCTTTAAAAACTTTCTGTGACAACTGAGTTCCGCGTTCGATAATCGCAATCGGTGTTTGTGCTCTGCGACCGTGTTTAATCAATTGCTCTTGAATGTAATTCGACTTCATCAACCCCATATAAATCACCAGTGTTTGCTGCCCCCTTGCCAGAGTCGACCAATCCAATTGGTCACTTTCTGCTTTGAGATGCCCTGTAATAAACATTGCGGATTGTGCGTAATCACGATGGGTAAGCGGTATGCCCGCATACGCAGTGGCGCCCGCTGCGGCTGTAATACCTGGGACCACTTGAAAGGTAATGCCAGCATCGACTAACACTTCTAGTTCTTCGCCGCCACGGCCAAAAACAAACGGATCGCCACCTTTGATGCGCACGACTTTGTAACCTTGCTTAGCAAAGTCCACGAGGAGTTGGTTGGTTTTCTCTTGAGGTACGCTGTGGTGACCCGCTCGCTTACCCACACACACTAAAATGGCGTCATTTGCTACCAGAGCCATGATCTCATCAGAGACGAGGTAGTCGTACAGCACGACTTCGGCTTGCTGTAGGTAGTTGAGCGCTTTGAGCGTCAGTAGCTCCGGATCACCCGGGCCCGCACCGACTAAAGCCACTTCACCATGCTTGAGCTGGCTGTGACCATAACGGCCAGCCTTGGGATTGCTTGCCACCACGCTAGGGCGCTTAAAAGGGAAAACCGTTGCTGTGTCCTTGTCTGCCATGCTCATCTTTCCATCGAACTATTGATAAGCGCATTATGGCGAGCTCTTCATATTACCTGAAATTCTAAAATTTCATTTTTTATTCAAAAAACTGCTAAGGAAATACAATCTCGTTACTCTCAGCGCTGAAATAACCCGCAAAAGGTGAGAGAGAATAAGCAGAACGGGATAAAGTAATTGCTCAAAATCACAATTCAATATGTCGCGTAAGATAGGTTTCATCATTATTTGTTACATTAATCACCGACCTTTCCGCAAACATTCTTTTGGAGCAGACGATGAAAGTGGCAGTGAAACCCCTATCTCTAGCCGTTTTAAGCAGCATGTTAGTCATGGCTGGCCCAGCAATGGCTGAAACCATCAAACTACGCATTATTGAAACCACCGATATTCACACTAATGTGATGGACTACGACTACTACAAAGACAAGCCTTCACAACAAATTGGTTTGACGCGTGCAGCAACACTGGTCAAACAAGCACGTGGCGAAGTGGTCAACAGCGTACTGGTTGATAACGGTGACTTAATTCAAGGTAGCCCGATGGGTGACTACATGGCAGCTAAAGGCATTAAAGCAGGTGAAGTTCATCCTGTTTACAAAGCCATGAACCAGCTAAGCTACGATGTCGGTAACATTGGTAACCACGAATTCAACTACGGTTTAGAGTTCTTAGCGGAAACCATTAACGATGCGGATTTCCCATACGTCAGCGCCAACGTTTTTGATAAGAAAACGGGCAAGCACTACTTCAAACCTTACATCATCAAAGATCACACCTTCAAAGACGTAAACGGTGAAGAGCACACCATCAAAGTGGGCTACATTGGCTTTGTACCTCCTCAAATTATGGTGTGGGACAAGAAAAACCTCGAAGGCAAAGTGTTCGCCAAAGACATCAAAGAAACCGCAGAAGAGCTGGTTCCGCAGATGAAGAAAGAAGGTGCCGATGTGATCGTCGCCATTCCACACTCCGGCGTCTCCTCTGACCCATACAAAATTGGCGCAGAAAACTCAGTTTACTACCTCTCAGAAGTGGACGGCATTGATGCAATTGCGTTTGGCCACTCCCACGCCGTGTTCCCAGGTAAAGGCTTTGACAACATCCAAGGTGTCGATAATCAAGCTGGCACCATCAACGGTGTTGCGGCGGTGATGCCAGGACGCTGGGGCAGCCATGTCGGTATTATTGACTTAGAACTACAGCAAAAAGAAGGGAAATGGACGGTTGTCAAAGGACAAACGGAAGCGCGCCCAATTTTCGACAAAGCAACCAAAAAACCATTGGTTGACGCCGATGCGGCGATGGTAAAAGCACTGGAAGCCGACCACAAGGGCACACGCGAGTTCGTTAACCAACCTATCGGTAAAGCGAACGATGTGATGTACAGCTTCCTCGCCTTGGTTCAAGACGACCCAACCGTGCAAATTGTTAACTTAGCGCAGAAAGATTACGTAGAACGCTTTATACAAGGCGATCCTGATCTTGCTGGCCTACCCGTTCTTTCTGCCGCAGCGCCGTTTAAAGCGGGTGGTCGTAAAAACGATCCGGCCAACTTTACCGAAGTGGAATCTGGTCAGTTAACGTTCCGTAACGCAGCCGACTTGTACCTCTATCCAAATACACTGGTGGCGATGAAAGTCACTGGTCACGAAGTGAAAGAGTGGCTTGAATGCAGTGCAGGTCAGTTCAAGCAAATCGACGTCAGCAGCACGGCGCCTCAATCTCTGATCGATTGGGATGGTTTCCGCACGTATAACTTCGATGTGATCGATGGGGTGAACTACCAGATTGATGTGACCAAACCTGCAAAATATGACGGTGATTGTAAAGTGATCAACGCCGATTCTGAGCGTGTTATTGGCCTGACTTACCAAGGCAAGCCGATCGACGTGAAGCAAACATTCATTGTTGCGACCAACAATTACCGTGCTTACAGCAACAAGTTCCCAGGCACAGGTTCAGAGTTTGTCGCGTTTGATTCACCAGATGAAAACCGCACTGTCGTGGCCAACTACATCTCTCGCGTGAGCCAAGAAAAAGGGGAAGTGACACCAAGTGCCGACAATAACTGGACTTTCGCGCCGATTAAGTCAGACAAAGCACTGGATATTCGCTTTGAAACCTCGCCAAGCGACAAAGCGGCGCAGTTCATCAAGGAGAAAGGCATCTACCCAATGAAGCAGATTGCGACGGACGACGTTGGTTTCGCCGTGTACCAGTTGGATCTGCAAAAATAACTTTTCTCGATATGAGAAATGCTTAAACTCAAACCGTTGCCCTAAGGCAACGGTTTTTTTTAGGGAGAGACATGGACACTCGCTTTACACAACAGCTTCAGAAACTCAACTTATCCGCCGATGACATTGCCCTAGCGCTCTCTCAAGCCAAAGAACTGCAATTGCCCACTCGTCATATTCTCCACCATCAGGGAGAGTATCCGCAGCAATTTTATTTTTTGCTCGATGGGTTATGTCACGCCTGCTATCTCACTGAAGACGGTAAAGAGTTCAGCAAAGAATTCTATTGGGAAGTCGATTGGATGATCGGCTTTGAAAGCGCGATTTTGCAACAAGCAAGTCCTTTTCTGCTTGAGACGTTAACACCAGTACATTTGCTGACATTTCCAATCGAACTACTACAGCATTGGCGCTCAACACATCACCCGCTTTACACGCACTTACTCGAGACTCAACTGGTTTACAAAGAACGTAAAGAGCGCTTTTTGCTGCTTCACACTCCTGAGCAAAAATACCACTTGTTTAAAACGTCGTTCCCCACGTTATTGGAAAGGCTCAGTGATCGGCAAATTGCGGCTTATTTAGGTATCACCCCAGTCAGCTTAAGTCGAATTAAAAGCCGCTCAACGGTTTAACTCGATAACATAGAGATAACCATTGTTAACATATGTTAATGGCATTCGCGGAAGACAAAAATTAGAGTCGCCATATTCATTTCATAAGGAGCGTTATCCATGGTCCAATGGCAATTGCTGCCGTTTACGCAGCTGTCGAACACCCAGCTTTATCAGTTATTAAAACTTCGCGTTGATGTCTTCGTCGTTGAGCAAAACTGCCCGTATCCTGAGCTTGATGGCCACGATACAAAACCTGGGGTCTATCATCTATTGGGTTATCAAGGAGAAGAGTTGGTTGCTTGTAGTCGCTTGCTTCCTGCTGGAACCACTTACCCTCACGCCTCAATCGGACGCGTGGCAACCTTAGCCAGTGCGCGAGGCAATGGTCTTGGCCATCAGTTGCTCACTCAGGCGTTGCAATGTTGTGACGAACTTTGGCCAAACACAGTAATCGACATTGGTGCCCAACAACACCTTGAAGCGTTTTACCAACATCACGGCTTTCGCACAGTGTCAGACATGTACCTTGAGGATGGCATCCCTCATATCGATATGCGTAAAGGCGACTAAATGCAAGCTCACCAACTGGCTATCGTTTTACTGATTGTTGGCAACTTCTTGGCGACGCTTTCCGATGTCGCCGTAAAGCTCATTGACGGTGATATCTCCCCATTTCAATACATGTTTTTGCGTCAGTTGGTCTCGCTCTTACTCATCACGCCCTTATGGTGGGTTCAATCGCCAGAACAACGGCGATTAACACAACCCGCAGTGACCATCACCCGAGCGCACCTCATTTTGATTGGCAGCGGTTGTATGATGGTTTCTATCACTTATCTGCCGCTGGCAACCGCCAATGCGGTTTTTTATGCCGCACCGTTACTCATGCTGCCATTGTCAATTTGGCTGTTGAAAGAACGCCCTTCCGCAGCCAAAGTGCTTGCGACCAGCCTGGGCTTTGTTGGTGTGTTGATCGTGTTGCGCCCTTCTCAATTTCATTGGGCGGCCCTCTTTGCACTCGGCACCGCCACCACACTCGCACTGTTTAACATCCTAGTGAGAAAGTTGCCGGCCTCGCAATCGGTTGTGACTACGTTATGGTGGACGAGCCTGTTCTCCATTCCTGTATCGGCCTTGCTGGCGCTATTTCATTGGCAACCCATGAGTGCTCAACTGTTTCTTTTTGTCGCAATAAGCGCTGTGTGCATTCTTGGCTATAACGGTTTGGCCGTTGCAGCATATCGCCGTGCGCCAGCAGGCCAAATTGCGCTCTCGGAGTATTCTGGATTGCTGTTTGTCACCATCATAGGCCTAGTCGGTTTTAACGAACTGCCCGATGGCTTCACATGGCTTGGAATTTCATTGATTGTGCTGCCGCTACTGCCCGTTCGCAAGTGGCTATATATCAGACAACAGAAACATCGCTCTCCATCATCGAGCTAGAAAAGGAGAGCTCGTATAAACGCAATAAGGCGCTCAACGCGCCTTATTGGGAGTGATTCATCACACGGCAGCGCTACTTGCTGCGGCCAAAACCACCATTAGATAAACGAAAAAACATCACTGAGGTCGTGCCTTTTTCCAATTGCAAAATGTCCAATTGACCAGTGTCATTGAGCTTAAAACGCACCAACTGACCTTGTTTGATCTGGCTGAGCGGTTTGTCATCCCCTTCGATGCGCACCAGTGCATTAAGATCCGACATCGACAACTGATTATTACGAAACACCTGAGAAAGGGTGTCACCATCACGCACTAGGTATTCCTTCCAGCTATTGGACTTTAAGTTGTTCTGCTCTTCTGTGCGTTGCTGGCTTAACCCAGTAGTATCAATATCCAAAGCAATACGCTGCGGCGTGCTAGGCTCTGGCACTTTGAGCTCTGGTTCGCTACTCGGCCACAGTAACAAGACCAACAGGACAGGAACTAAAACATAAAGCGCACGTTGATGTAAACGTGGCAACGCTGCCCAAAATTGCTTGACGTTGGACAAAATACGCTTGTAATCAAATTGAGCAATACGCTGTTTACACAGCGCCAGATAATCTACCTGAGCCTTCTTCTTTCGACGTCGATTCATGCTAGTGCTTCTCCAAACCCTTTGCACTCAGTATAAAAATACAAATTGGCTGAGTATAGTGCTTTCCGATGACAGTGAGTCATTACAAGGTAAAAATGGTTAAAAAGCGTGAAGGAAAACGTTCCTTTTACAAGTCCATACGCACCGCGGTGAGAGATGGGCCATTTAAACCTGTAGCCTAAACTGTTATCCTTTCGCTTTCATTCGTTCAATAAGAGTGACTTTTATGTCTGACATTAAATTTGAAACCGTAGAAGAGAAAGCAAGCTACGGTATTGGCCTACAAATGGGCCAGCAGCTAGCAGGTTCAGGTCTTGATGGCCTAAACGTTGCAGCCATCGCAGCGGGTATCGCAACATCTTTAACTGGTGACATGCCAGCGATTGAAGTAGACGAAATCAACAAAGCACTACACGAGCTATACACTCGCGCAGAATCTGCGCGTGCAGAAGCGGCAAAAGCGGCAGCGGCTGACGGCGAAGTATTTCTAAAAGACAACGCACTTCGTCCAGAAGTGACGGTTCTTGAGTCTGGCCTGCAATACGAAATCATCACTGAAGGCAATGGTGAAATCCCAACTTCAGACAAAACCGTACGCGTTCACTACCATGGTGAGTTGGTTGACGGCACCGTGTTCGATAGCTCAGTATCACGTGGCCAACCAGCGCAATTCCCAGTCACAGGTGTGATTAAAGGTTGGGTTGAAGCACTACAACTGATGCCAGTAGGCTCTAAGTGGAAACTGTACATCCCACACGATCTTGCTTACGGCGAGCGTGGTGCGGGCGCGTCAATCCCTCCATTTGCCGCACTAGTATTTGAAGTAGAACTGCTAGACATCGTTTAATTTAAACTTGTAGCATTTCTCATAACGGCGACACATTGTGTCGCCGTTTTTTTTGGATAATACTGAAGCCATTCAAAACAAGAATATTCGGTTGTGACAATACCGAAAATAAGTCAGCAAATAAGGAAATATTATGTACAAGAAAATCGCTATCGCCGCCTTTGTCAGTGTCGCACTTATGGGGTGTCAAACGACATCGAAACAAGCTCAAACAGGTACAGAAAGTGGTTATGGCGAAATGGCTAACGCCGCGCTGATGAGCGCTGTACAAACTTGGTCTCAGAAAGGCTCAATTGACAATGATCTCATCACTGCTATCCAAAGTAGCGCCAACATTTCGTCAGAACAGGCGGTCGGCGGAGTGGGATCACTCCTTGCGCTCGCGAAAAACTCATTGAGCAGTAACGAAAGCACCGAGTTAGCAGGGCTTATGCCTGGGTTTGATTCACTGCAATCAAGCGGCCTGACGGCGTTAATCAGCAATAACGACACGGTTAAGAGCGCATTTTCGGCATTGGGATTAGATCCAACTCTTATTTCTACCTTTACACCGTTCATCCTAAGCGCACTACAAAACCAGGGCGCAAGCTCAGGTTTGCTAGATAGTCTTTCTTCTATCTGGAAATAAGCGAGAAGCGAGAAGCGAGAAGCGAGAAGCGAGAAGCGAGAAGCGAGAAGCGAGAAGCGAGAAAATTTTTGAAGGGTTGGCGCGCAGTGCCAACCCTTTTTCTTTAAATACAGATAATGAAATCCAAATTTGGACCCAGTGCTGTCTGCAACTTTTGGCTCTCTCTCCGCGATCTCATCTCGAAGAACGAAGTTCGCTCGCCGATTCTCTGAGCGAAGCTTTTTCCAAGGAAGTAAGGCTTGGCTCGTTATTTCCTTATCTTACAAACGCAAAAAAGCCGAGCTAATGCTCGGCTTTTCTGTTCTTACGAACCTGATTACTCAGCAGCAGCTTCTTCAGCAGCTGGGCGATCTACAAGCTCAATGTAAGCCATTGGAGCTTTATCACCAGCACGGAAGCCAGCTTTTAGGATACGAGTGTAACCGCCCTGACGAGCAGCAAAACGTGGACCTAGTTCGTTAAATAGCTTTGCAACTACTTCGTTGTCACGAGTACGTGCAAACGCAAGACGACGGTTAGCAACACTGTCAGTCTTAGCTAGTGTAATCAAAGGCTCAACTACGCGACGTAGCTCTTTAGCTTTTGGCAATGTAGTCTTGATAACTTCATGACGTACAAGAGAGCTAGCCATGTTGCTGAACATCGCTTTGCGATGTGAGCTGTTGCGGTTGAGTTGACGACCACTCTTACGATGGCGCATGACCTAATCCTTCTAACTAGTATCGATTAATCTTCAGCGATTGATGCAGGTGGCCAGTTTTCTAGGCGCATGCCCAGAGACAAACCACGTGACGCAAGTACGTCTTTAATCTCAGTAAGAGATTTTTTACCAAGGTTTGGCGTTTTAAGTAGCTCAACCTCAGTACGTTGTACTAGATCACCGATGTAGTGAATCGCTTCTGCTTTCAGACAGTTAGCAGAGCGAACTGTTAGTTCAAGATCGTCTACAGGACGCAGTAGGATCGGATCGAATTCTGGCTTCTCTTCCTTCTCCTCAGGTACACGTACATCACGAAGATCTACGAACGCATCCAATTGCTCAGCAAGAATAGTTGCTGCGCGACGGATTGCTTCCTCAGGTTCAAGAGTACCGTTCGTTTCCATATCGATAACAAGCTTGTCTAAGTCAGTGCGCTGTTCTACACGAGCAGCTTCTACAGCGTAGGCAATTTTGTCTACAGGGCTGTAAGTAGCGTCTACTAGTAGGCGACCGATTGGACGCTCATCTTCTTCAGTATGGATACGAGCTGAAGCTGGAACATAACCACGACCACGTTCTACTTTGATGCGCATTGCGATCTCTGCGTTGTCATCCGTTAGGTGACAAATTACGTGTTCAGGGTTAGCGATCTCTACATCACCGTCATGGGTGATGTCACCTGCAACCACAGGGCCCGAGCCTGATTTGTTCAGTGTAATGAACACTTCATCTTTGCCTTCGGCAACGCGTACAGCCAAACCTTTTAGGTTTAGTAGGATTTCAAGAATATCTTCTTGAACGCCTTCTTTAGTGCTGTACTCATGAAGAACGCCTTCAATTTCTACTTCTGTTACAGCACAACCTGGCATAGAAGATAGAAGAATACGGCGAAGTGCATTACCTAGAGTATGGCCGAAACCACGCTCCAATGGCTCAAGAGTTACTTTTGCGTGGGTCGAGCTGATCTGTTCGATGTCAACTAGACGTGGCTTAAGAAATTCTGTTACAGAACCCTGCATTGTGTCCTCTCTTTAGTTTAACCTTACTTAGAGTAAAGCTCGACGATCAATTGTTCGTTGATGTCAGCTGATAGATCTGAACGTTCAGGCATACGCTTGAATGTACCTTCCATCTTGCCAGCATCCACTTCAATCCAAGTTGGTTTTTCACGTTGTTCAGCAACTTCTAGAGCTGCTTTGATACGAGTTTGCTGTTTAGCTTTCTCGCGAATTGAAACAACGTCGTTAGCCGCTACTTTGAAAGAAGGAACGTTTACAACTTTACCGTTTACTAGGATAGCTTTGTGGCTAACTAGCTGACGTGCTTCTGCGCGAGTTGCGCCAAAGCCCATGCGGTAAACTACGTTATCAAGACGACCTTCAAGAAGCTGAAGTAGGTTTTCACCTGTGTTGCCTTTAAGACGAGCAGCTTCTGCGTAGTAGTTACGGAATTGTTTTTCTAGAACGCCGTACATACGACGTACTTTTTGCTTCTCACGAAGCTGAACGCCATACTCAGATAGACGACCGCGACGAGCGCCGTGTACACCTGGTGCGTTATCAATTTTACACTTGGTATCGATCGCGCGAACACCAGACTTAAGGAACAAGTCAGTGCCTTCACGACGGCTAAGCTTCAGCTTAGGACCCAAATATCTTGCCATGATCTTTCTCCAGTAATCTAAAAAACGTTATACGCGACGTTTCTTAGGTGGACGACAACCGTTATGAGGGATTGGTGTAGCATCAACAATGTTAGTGATGCGGAAACCAGCTGCGTTCAGTGCGCGAACAGTAGATTCACGACCTGGACCAGGACCCTTAACCATAACTTCCAAGTTCTTTAGGCCGTATTCTTTAGCCATTTCAGCACAACGCTCAGCAGCAACCTGTGCAGCGAACGGAGTAGACTTACGAGAACCACGGAAACCTGAACCACCAGCAGTAGCCCATGCAAGAGCATTACCTTGACGGTCAGTGATAGTTACGATTGTGTTATTGAAAGAAGCATGGATGTGCGCAACGCCATCCGCAACTTGCTTGCGTACGCGCTTGCGCGCGCGAGTTGGTTGTTTAGCCATTGTACTCTACCTTCCCGATTATTTCTTGATCGGCTTACGCGGACCCTTGCGGGTGCGAGCGTTGGTTTTAGTACGCTGTCCACGTAGAGGTAGACTGCGACGATGACGAAGACCACGGTAACAGCCAAGGTCCATAAGACGCTTGATGTTCATAGATACTTCACGACGTAGATCACCTTCTACAGTGTACTTAGCTACACCATCACGCAGTTGATCGATCTGCTCTTCAGTTAGTTCACTGATCTTAACATCTTCAGCAATACCCACGTCAGCTAGGATAGCTTTTGAGCGAGTTTTACCGATACCGTAGATCGCAGTTAGAGCGATTACAGCATGTTTCTGATCAGGAATGTTAATGCCTGCAATACGGGCCATTATTCACTCCTAGGTTTCATAAAAGAATTATCCGCAGCAAAGCCCGTGTCGGATACGCTGCGGGATACTACTTCTTTTGCACGCAAAAGGTAGGCCGAGGAATATACTCGACACTACCTTTTATTTCAAGTAAAAATTTCTGCTGATTAGCCTTGGCGCTGCTTGTGCTTTGGCTCACTGCAAATCACGCGAACTACACCGTTACGCTTGATTACTTTACAGTTACGGCAGATTTTTTTAACGGAAGCACGAACTTTCATTGCTAAACTCCGTAATTGAAACTGAAACTACCGCCGGATTAACGGCCGTAGCCTTTCAGATTCGCTTTCTTCAACACAGACTCATATTGATGAGACATCATATGTGTCTGTACCTGTGCCATAAAGTCCATAATTACAACAACTACGATAAGTAGTGATGTACCGCCGAAGTAGAAACGTACGTTCCACGCGACCATCATGAACTCCGGAATCAGACAGATAAAGGTAATATAAAGCGCACCAGCTAAGGTTAAACGCGTCATTACTTTATCAATGTACTTGGCTGTCTGCTCGCCTGGGCGGATACCGGGTACGAATGCACCTGACTTCTTCAGGTTATCTGCTGTTTCACGCGGGTTGAAAACCAACGCCGTGTAGAAGAAACAGAAGAAAATAATCGCTGCTGCATAAAGCATTACATATAGAGGTTGACCAGGACTTAGAGCCAATGACACGTCAGTTAACCAACCGAACGCGCTGCTTTCACCATTCTGACCAAACCACTGGGCCAATGTTCCAGGGAACAGGATAATGCTTGATGCGAAAATCGCAGGAATTACACCAGCCATATTAATTTTCAATGGTAGGTGCGAGCTTTGTGCTGCAAATACTTTACGACCTTGTTGACGCTTCGCGTAGTTAACAACGATACGACGTTGACCACGCTCCATGAAAACAACGAAGTAAATTACAGCAAAAGCCAACACTGCAATTAACAGCAGAAGAAGTACATGCAATTCACCTTGACGCGCTTGCTCGATTGTTTGACCGATTGCCGAAGGCAATCCAGCAACAATACCTGCAAAGATCAGTAATGAAATACCATTACCAATTCCACGCTCAGTAATTTGTTCACCTAACCACATTAAGAACATGGTACCGGTTACTAAACTCACGGTTGCAATTAGCGTAAACATGGTTTGATCGATAACGACCAGATTGTCGACCATGTTTGGTAAGCCAGTTGCAATACCAATAGCCTGGAATGTTGCAAGTACAAGCGTGCCGTAGCGTGTGTATTGGCTGATCTTACGACGGCCTGCTTCACCCTCTTTCTTGAGTTCAGCTAACGCTGGATGAACTACAGTTAGCAACTGGACAACAATAGATGCCGAAATATACGGCATGATGCCCAGTGCTAAAATAGATGCACGCTCAAGAGCACCACCGGAGAACATGTTAAACATTTCAACGATGGTACCTTTTTGCTGTTCGAACAAATCGGCAAGTACAGCAGCGTCAATACCAGGAATCGGCACAAAAGAGCCAGCTCGGAATACTAAAAGTGCACCAATTACGAATAATAAGCGCGACTTCAGTTCACTTAAGCCGCTCTGAGCACTACGAAAATCTTGTCCTGGTTTCTTAGCCATCTGTACCTCGTTCCTCGAGATTATTCCTCGATTTTACCGCCTGCAGCTTCGATTGCAGCTTTAGCGCCTTTAGTCACACGTAGACCTTTAACAGTCACTGCCTTATTGATCTCACCAGAAAGAACGATTTTCACGTTCTCAATGTTTTTGGTGATAACGTTAGCAGCTTTAAGGCTGTTTAGATCAACCACGTCACCAGTTACTTTCGCTAGCTCAGCTACGCGAACTTCAGCAGACACTAGGCTCTTACGAGAAGTGAAACCGAATTTTGGTAGACGTTGTTTTAGAGGCATCTGACCGCCTTCAAAACCTGGACGAACTTTACCGCCAGAACGTGACTTTTGACCTTTGTGACCGCGGCCACCTGTTTTACCAAGGCCAGAACCGATACCGCGACCTACACGCTTAGGAGCATGCTTAGAGCCAGCAGCCGGTGATAGAGTATTCAAACGCATTTCTGATTACTCCTCAACTTTAACCATGTAGTAAACCTTGTTGATCATACCGCGAATGCACGGAGTATCTTCAAGTTCTACTGTGTGGTTGATACGACGAAGACCTAGACCACGAAGTGTAGCTTTGTGCTTAGGTAGACGACCAATTGAGCTTTTAGTTTGTGTTACTTTGATAGTTGCCATGGTGTTCTTACTCCGAAATAGCTTCAACAGTTAGACCACGTTTAGCAGCAACCATTTCTGGTGACTTAACGTCTACTAGCGCATCAATCGTTGCACGAACGATGTTGATTGGGTTAGTAGAGCCGTACGCTTTAGACAGTACGTTGTGTACACCAGCAACTTCTAGTACTGCACGCATCGCACCACCTGCGATAACACCAGTACCTTCTGCAGCAGGCTGCATGTAAACTTTAGAGCCCGAGTGGCGACCTTTCACTGGGTGGTGAAGTGTGCCTTCGTTAAGTGCGATAGTAACCATGTTACGACGCGCTTTTTCCATTGCTTTTTGGATCGCTGCAGGTACTTCACGAGCTTTGCCGTAACCGAAACCTACACGACCGTTACCGTCACCAACTACTGTTAGTGCAGTAAAGCTCATGATTCGACCACCTTTAACCGTTTTAGAAACACGGTTAACTGCGATTAGCTTTTCTTGCAAATCATTCGCTTGAACTTGTTGTTCTTTAGCCATCTTCCAACCCTACCTTAGAATTTCAGACCAGCTTCGCGAGCAGAATCTGCTAGCGCCGCTACTCGACCGTGGTATTGGAAACCAGAACGATCGAATGCAACAGTAGATACGCCTTTTTCAAGAGCGCGCTCTGCTACAGCTTTACCAACTGCTTTAGCTGCTTCGATGTTACCAGTGTATTTCACTTGCTCACGGATCGCTTTTTCTACAGTAGAAGCTGCTGCGATAACCTCAGAGCCGTTTGCTGCGATAACTTGAGCGTAAACGTGGCGAGGAGTACGGTGTACTACCAGGCGAGTTGCACCAAGTTCTGCAATCTTACGACGTGCACGTGTAGCACGACGGATGCGAGATGCTTTCTTATCCATAGTGTTACCTTACTTCTTCTTAGCTTCTTTACTACGCACATTTTCATCTGCGTAACGAATACCTTTACCTTTGTAAGGCTCAGGCGCGCGGTAAGCACGAATGTCTGCTGCAACTTGACCGATCAACTGCTTATCACAACCAGTTAAAACGATTTCAGTTTGGCTAGGACACTCAGCTTTGATACCCGCTGGCAATTCATGCTCAACTGGGTGAGAGAAGCCAAGAGTTAGACCAACCGCATTGCCTTTGATAGCAGCACGGTAACCTACACCCTTAAGGATTAGCTTACGGGTAAAGCCTTCAGTAACACCTACAACCATGTTGTTAACTAGAGCGCGAGCAGTACCTGCTTGAGCCCATGCGTTAGCAACACCTTCGCGAGGACCGAAAGTTAGCTTGTTTTCTTCCTGAGCGATAACTACTGCGTTGTTGATAACGCGAGATAGTTCACCTTTAGCACCTTTTACAGTGATTTCTTGGCCGTTCAGTTTCACCTCTACGCCAGCTGGAATAGCGACAGGTGCTTTAGCAACACGAGACATATTCTACTCCTATTAAGCTACGTAGCAGATGATTTCACCACCAAGACCTGCTTTACGAGCAGCACGGTCTGACATCAGACCCTTGGAAGTGGAAACTACAGCAACACCTAGACCACCCATAACAGATGGCAGATCGTCTTTCTTCTTGTAGACGCGCAGACCTGGGCGTGAAACACGCTTAAGTTGCTCGATTACTGGTTTAGCTTGGAAGTACTTAAGAGTAACTTCTAGCTCAGGTTTTGCTTCGCCTTCAACAGCGAAGTCAACGATGTAACCTTCAGCCTTTAGTAGTGCAGCGATTGCAACTTTCAGCTTTGAAGAAGGCATTTTAACAGCAACTTTGTTTGCTGCCTGACCGTTACGAATACGGGTCAGCATATCCGAAATCGGATCTTGCATGCTCATATGATTTACTCCAAATGATTAAAGTGGCAATTACCAGCTAGCCTTACGAAGTCCAGGAATCTCGCCTTTCATGCAAGCTTCACGAACTTTGATACGGCTCAGACCGAATTTACGTAGGTAACCGTGTGGACGACCAGTTTGGTTACAACGGTTGCGCTGACGTGACGCACTAGAATCACGTGGAAGAGTTTGCAGTTTTAGAACCGCATTCCAACGATCTTCTTCAGATACATTTACATCGCTGATGATAGCTTTTAGAGAAGCACGCTTTTCAGCGAACTTAGCTACTAGCTTTGCACGTTTTGCTTCACGTGCTTTCATTGATTGTTTAGCCATAACAGTAACCCTTCACCTTACTTACGGAATGGGAAGTTAAAGGCAGCCAGCAGAGCACGGCCTTCCTCATCAGTACCAGCAGACGTCGTAATAGTGATGTCTAAACCGCGTACACGATCAACTTTATCAAAGTCGATTTCCGGGAAGATGATTTGCTCGCGAACGCCCATGCTGTAGTTACCGCGACCGTCAAAAGACTTAGCGTTAACACCACGGAAGTCACGTACACGTGGAAGAGCGATAGAGATTAAACGCTCCATAAAATCCCACATACGTTCGCCACGCAAGGTTACTTTACAACCGATTGGGTAGCCTTCACGAATTTTGAAGCCTGCAACAGACTTACGCGCTTTAGTGATAAGTGGCTTTTGACCAGAGATCGTTGCCATATCAGCAGCTGCGTTTTCTAGCAGTTTCTTATCGTTGATAGCATCGCCCACACCCATGTTAAGGGTGATCTTTTCGATTCTAGGGACTTGCATGACGCTTGTGTAACCGAACTGTTTGGTCAGTTCAGCGACTACAGACGACTTGTAGTAATCATGCAGTTTCGCCATAGTAGAACTCCAAATTACTTTCTAAATTAGTTAGAAACAGTTTCACCGTTAGACTTGAAGAAACGAACCTTTTGGCCGTCTTCAAAACGGAAACCGATACGGTCAGCTTTACCAGTAGCTGCATTGAAGATAGCCACGTTAGAAACGTCGATAGCTGCTTCTTGCTCAACGATACCGCCTTGGATACCTAGAGCTGGAACAGGTTTCTGATGTTTCTTAACTAGGTTGATACCTTCAACAACAACTTTACCAGTTGCTAGGACCTTAGTTACTTTACCTTTCTTGCCTTTATCTTTACCAGCAAGAACGATTACTTCGTCGTTACGACGGATTTTAGCTGCCATTTTTTGCCGCTCCTTACAGAACTTCTGGAGCCAGTGAAACGATCTTCATGAACTTATCGCCACGAAGTTCGCGAGTCACAGGACCAAAGATACGTGTACCGATAGGTTGCTCACTGTTGTTGTTCAACAGTACGCAAGCATTTCGGTCGAAGCGAATGACAGAACCGTCTGGACGACGTACGCCTTTACGGGTGCGAACTACCACCGCCTTCAGAACGTCACCTTTTTTAACTTTACCGCGAGGAATTGCTTCCTTAACAGTAACTTTGATAACGTCACCGATATGTGCATAACGGCGGTGAGAGCCACCCAGAACCTTAATACACATTACGCTGCGAGCGCCTGAGTTATCAGCTGCGTCCAGCATACTTTGCATTTGGATCATGTTAGTGCTCCGCTAAATATTAAAAAAACTAGACCCTCTCGGGTCGGGCTGCCTCTTTATAAGGGACGCGAATTGTACCACCCTTTTTTGTGATTGGGTAGTCAAAAAATAAACGGCCCCAAAAAATTTTTGGAGCCGTTTATATTCATAGAATAGTGAAGATTACATCTTCGCTTTTTCTACAACTTTTACCAAAGTCCAAGACTTAGTCTTAGACAGTGGACGACACTCAACGATTTCAACAGTGTCGCCAATGCCACACTCGTTGTTTTCGTCATGTGCGTGAACTTTAGTCGTGCGCTTAACGAATTTACCGTAGATAGGGTGCTTCACCATGCGCTCGATAGCAACAACGATAGACTTGTCCATCTTGTCGCTAACAACACGACCTAGTTGAGTACGAATTTTGTCGCTCATTATGCGCCTGCCTTCTCAGTCAAAACAGTTTTCACACGTGCGATATCACGGCGTACAGCTTTCAGAGTATGAGTTTGCTGTAGTTGACCAGTTGCAGCTTGCATGCGCAAGTTGAACTGTTCACGTAGCAAATTCAATAGCTCAGAGTTAAGCTCTTCAACGCTCTTTTCGCGTAGATCTTGTGCTTTCATCACATCACCTGCTTAGTTACAAATGTAGTCTTGAATGGCAGTTTGCGAGCCGCTAGGCGGAACGCTTCACGCGCCAATTCTTCAGGTACACCATCAACTTCGTACATAACCTTACCAGGTTGGATTTGGGCTACCCAGTACTCAACGTTACCTTTACCCTTACCTTGACGAACTTCAAGTGGTTTTTCAGTGATCGGCTTGTCTGGGAACACACGGATCCAGATCTTACCTTGACGCTTGATGTGACGCGTCATAGCACGACGTGCAGCTTCGATTTGACGAGCAGTCAAACGACCACGGCCAACAGCTTTAAGACCAAAAGAACCAAAGCTTACTTCAGTACCTTTAGCTAGACCGCGGTTACGACCAGTATGAACCTTACGGAACTTAGTACGTTTAGGTTGTAGCATCTGTCGACTCCTTACTTACGGCCTTTACGCTGCTTCTTAGGCTTGTCAGCCTTTGGCTCTGCAGCTTCAGTTGCTGCTGGCATACCGCCTAGGATCTCACCTTTGAAGATCCAAACTTTAATGCCGATTACACCGTATGTGGTGTGAGCCGAAGAAGTTGCGTAATCAATGTCTGCACGTAGAGTGTGTAGAGGCACACGGCCTTCACGGTACCACTCAGAACGTGCGATTTCAGCGCCGCCTAGACGACCGCTTACTTCCACTTTGATACCCTTAGCACCTAGACGCATTGCGTTTTGTACCGCACGCTTCATAGCACGACGGAACATTACACGACGCTCTAGCTGAGACGCGATGCTGTCACCAACAAGTTGCGCATCTAGTTCAGGCTTACGTACTTCAGCGATGTTAATTTGCGCTGGTACACCTGCAATTTTCGCTACAGCTGTGCGTAGCTTCTCAACGTCTTCACCTTTCTTACCGATAACAACGCCTGGACGAGCAGTGTGAATAGTCACACGGATGCTCTTAGCAGGACGCTCGATAACGATACGTGATAGAGACGCTTTTGAAAGTTCCTTAGTTAGGAACTGACGTACCTTGAAGTCGCCGTCTAGGTTGTCAGCGAAATCTTTGGTGTTAGCAAACCATGTAGCATTCCAAGGCTTAACGATGCCTAGACGAATACCATTAGGATGTACTTTTTGACCCATTGCTTACTCTCCTAGTCTCTAGCGATCTGCTACAACAACAGTGATGTGGCTTGAACGCTTCAAGATACGATCCGCACGACCTTTAGCACGAGGCATAATACGCTTCATGGTTGGGCCTTCATCTACAAAGATTTTTGCGACATTCAGATCGTCAATATCTGCACCTTCGTTGTGCTCCGCGTTAGCGATAGCAGACTCTAGAACTTTCTTAACTAGTACAGCAGCTTTTTTGTTGCTGAAAGTTAGGATTTCAAGAGCTTGGTCAACAGATTTACCACGAATTAGATCCGCAACTAAGCGAGCTTTCTGAGGCGAAATGCGAGCAAAGTTATGTTTAGCAATAGCTTCCATTATTTACTCCTTAACGCTTCTTAGCTTTCTTATCCGCAGCGTGACCGCGGTAAGTACGAGTTGGTGCGAATTCACCCAGTTTGTGACCGATCATTTCTTCGGTAACGAAAACTGGAACGTGCTGACGACCATTATGGACAGCGATGGTCAAACCGATCATCGTAGGGATGATCATTGAACGACGGGACCAAGTCTTAAGTGGCTTTTTGTCTCCGCTTTCCACCGCTTTCTCTACCTTCTTCAGCAAGTGTAGGTCAATAAATGGACCTTTCTTGAGAGAACGTGGCATGGCGATTCCTCTTTATATAGATTACTTGTTACGACGACGTACGATGTACTTGTCAGTGCGTTTGTTGCTACGAGTCTTGTAGCCTTTAGTTGGTACACCCCAAGGTGAAACTGGATGACGGCCACCAGAAGTACGACCTTCACCACCACCGTGTGGGTGATCTACTGGGTTCATTACCACACCGCGAACGGTTGGACGAACACCACGCCAGCGACTTGCACCAGCTTTACCAAGCTCACGAAGCATGTGCTCAGAGTTACCAACTTCACCGATTGTTGCGCGACCTTCAGATAGAACTTTACGCATTTCGCCAGAACGTAGACGGATAGTTACGTAAGAACCATCACGAGCTACTAGCTGAGCGTAAGCACCCGCTGAACGAGCCAACTGTGCACCTTTACCAGGAGTCAATTCAACACAGTGAATTGTAGAACCTACTGGGATGTTGCGCATTGGTAGAGTGTTACCCGCTTTGATCGGTGCATCAACACCAGATTGGATAACGTCACCAGCTTGCATACCTTTAGGTGCAATGATGTAACGACGCTCACCGTCTGCGTACAGAACTAGAGCGATGTTTGCGCTACGGTTTGGATCGTATTCTAGACGCTCAACTTTCGCTGGGATACCGTCTTTAGTACGTTTGAAGTCAACTACACGGTAGTGTTGTTTATGACCACCACCGATGTGACGTACTGTGATACGACCGTTGTTGTTACGACCACCGTTCTTAGAGTTTTTCTCTAGAAGAGGTGCGTAAGGCTTGCCTTTGTGTAGGTCAGCGTTAACAACTTTAACAACGTGACGACGACCAGCCGAAGTCGGCTTACATTTAACAATAGCCATTATTCAACTACTCCTGTTATTCCGCGCCGCCAACAAAGTCAAGATCTTGACCTTCTTTCAAAGTAACGTACGCTTTCTTCACGTCTGAACGACGGCCTTGGCGTAGACCTTGACGCTTGGTCTTACCCTTAGTGATAAGAGTATTTACAGACTTAACTTCAACTTCAAATAGCTGTTCTACAGCTGCTTTGATCTCTTTCTTAGTTGCATCTTTCGCTACTTTGAAAACGATAGTGTTCGCTTTCTCAGCTGCCATAGTTGCTTTTTCAGAGATGTGCGGTGCACGTAGAACTTTTAGTAGACGCTCTTGAGTGATCATGCCAGCATCTCCTCAACTTGCTTAACTGCATCAGCAGTCATTAGAACCTTGTTAAACGCGATTAGAGAAACTGGGTCAATACCAGCTACGTCACGTGCGTCAACTTTGTATAGGTTACGTGCAGCTAAGAATAGATTCTCGTCTACTTCGCCAGTTACGATAAGCACGTCGTTTAGCTCAAGTTCTTTAAGCTTAGCAACTAGCTCTTTCGTTTTTGGTGCTTCAACAGAGAAGTTATCAACAACGATTAGACGCTCTTGACGAACTAGCTCAGAAAGAATGCTCTTCATCGCACCACGGTACATTTTCTTGTTTACTTTTTGGCTGTGATCTTGTGGTTTCGCAGCAAAAGTAACACCACCTGTACGCCATAGTGGGCTACGGATTGTACCAGCACGTGCACGGCCAGTACCTTTTTGACGCCATGGTTTAGCACCACCGCCAGAAACTTCTGAACGTGTTTTTTGAGCACGAGTACCTTGACGAGCACCTGCTGCGTACGCAACAACTACTTGGTGAACAAGAGCTTCGTTGAACTCACGTCCGAAAGTAGCTTCGGAAACAGTTAGTGCAGCAGCACCTTTAACCATCAATTCCATTACTTACTCCTAGACGTTATGCTTTAACAGCTGGTTTAACGATCACGTTACCGCCAGTTGCGCCAGGGACTGCACCTTTAATAAGAAGCAGATTGCGCTCAGCGTCAACACGTACGATCTCTAGGTTTTGAGTCGTTACACGCTCAGCACCCATGTGACCTGCCATTTTCTTGCCTTTAAATACGCGACCTGGAGTCTGACATTGACCGATAGAACCAGGAGCACGGTGAGACAATGAGTTACCGTGAGTCATATCTTGAGTACGGAAGTTCCAGCGCTTAACAGTGCCTTGGAAACCTTTACCCTTAGATGTACCAGTAACGTCTACTTTTTTAACTTCGTTGAATAGCTCAACAGTTAGTTCTGAACCAACTGCAAACTCTTCGCCGTTTTCTAAACGGAATTCCCAAAGACCACGACCAGCTTCAACACCAGCTTTAGCAAAGTGACCTGCTTCAGCTTTGTTTACGCGGTTAGCTTTCTTTGTACCAGCTGTAACTTGGATTGCTGCATAGCCGTCAGTCTCAAGAGTTTTCACTTGAGCAATACGGTTCGCTTCAACCTCAACAACAGTTACAGGGATAGAAACGCCTTCTTCAGTAAATACGCGGGTCATGCCCACTTTACGACCGATTAGACCAATCATTCTTCTAATCTCCCTTAACCTAGGCTAATTTGAACGTCAACGCCTGCAGCAAGGTCTAGACGCATCAGAGCATCAACAGTTTTGTCTGTTGGCTCAACGATGTCGATTAGACGCTTGTGAGTACGAATTTCGTACTGGTCACGAGCTTTCTTGTTAACGTGTGGAGAGATAAGAACGGTGAAACGCTCTTTACGAGTAGGTAGTGGGATTGGACCACGAACCTGTGCGCCAGTGCGCTTAGCTGTTTCAACGATTTCCGCTGTTGAAGCGTCGATTAGTTTGTAATCGAAAGCTTTAAGGCGGATACGGATACGTTGGTTCTGCATGAGACAGAGCTCCAATATTAAAAATTACACAAACAATATCGCCACTCAAACTCGTTAAGACGAGAGAATGCCGATTGATTTATGTGAAACCGTAGCATCCAAGATTAGGACGCATTGTCAGTTAATTTTCGATTAACCATGTATCTATGGAAGGAACGCTATCAGATAGGAACACTAAAATAGATAAGCTAATTGTATTAACTGCGAACATAAGCTGAGTATACATTACCCCACAACCGAAGCTGCTGGCTCCTCGCTGCTCATTGGTTCACAACTGAACAAGTCAGTGCGGCGTATTATACAGATCACAGTTTTGCTTGCAAGGGCTGTTTGAAAAATAATCGGAGAAAGATTCAGACGATTGAAGTCCTCGCAACCTGGAGTAACCGAGATACAACTCACCTCAATACACGTGGCAAATAGACACAATCGCTATAGCGGAGCTCAATACTCTCACCCTACCAACTTACCGTCATTCCCGCGCACACGGGAATCCATTCATCCACGCACGCCGGATGTCGCATTTGAAAACGTACTCGCCACAACAGACAACAACATAGAGCAACATAGAGCAAAACCAATAACAACACTGGCAATGAAGCGGAAATACCAAACCACAACACTCGCTGTACGATGGTTCCCCGCGTTCGCGAGGATGACGTGCGGAGAGACAGAACGAGGCTAACAGACCGAAGTTGTAAGGAAGAAGTTGGAATAACAAAGGATTAGATTAGATGAGACAAGACACATCAACAACGCCACTATCCCATAAAAGTAAGCACACCGCCGCCACGCCCCCAGTTGTCATTCCCGTGCATACGGGAATCCATTCATCCACGCACGCCGGATGTCGCGTTTGGAAATGCACTCCCCCAGACAACAACATAGAGCGAAACTGACAACAGTACTGGCAATGAAGCGGAAATACCAAACCACAACATTCACTGTACGATGGGTCCCCGCGTTCGCGAGGATGACGTGCGGAGAGACAGAACGAGGCTAACAGACCGAAGTTGTAAGGAAGAAGTTGGAATAACAAAGGATTAGATTAGACACATCAACAGCGGCACTCTCACATAAAAACTCAAAACACCGCCACCACACCACCAATCGTCATTCCCGTGCACACGGGAATCCATTCATCCACGCACTCCGGATGTCGCATTTGGACACGTACTCGCCGCAATAGGCAGCAACATAGAACAACCAAACAGCAACACTGACAATGAAGCGGAAATACCACACCACAACACTCGCCGTACGATGGATCCCCGCCTTCGCGAGGATGACGAGAAAAAGGATAGAAAGAAAAAGGATAGAAAGAAAAAGCAGACAGACCGAAGTGAGAAGGAAAAAGTTAGAAGAGTAAAGGATGAGAGAAAACACCAACAGCACCGTCTCACATAAAAACTCAGCACCCGCCACGCCCCCTACCGTCATTCCCGTGCACACGGGAATCCATTCATCCACGCACGCCGGATGTCGCGTTTGGAAATACACTCACCCCAGACAACAACATAGATCAAAACTGACAACAACACTGGCAATGAAGCGGTAATACCGAGCTACAAGACTCGCTGTACGATGGATCCCCGCCTTCGCGAGGATGACGAGAAAAAGGATAGAAAGAAAAAGCCGACAGTCCGAAGTAAGAAGGAAAAAGTTAGAAAACAAAGGATGAGAGAAAACACCAACAGCACCGTCTCACATAAAATCTCAGCACCCGCCACGCCCCCCCAGTTGTCATTCCCGTGCACACGGGAATCCATTCATCCACGCACGCCGGATGTCGCATTTGGAAATGCACTCACCACAGACAACAACATAGAGCGAAACTGACAACAACACTGGCAATGAAGCGGTAATACCGAGCTACAACACTCGCTGTACGATGGATCCCCGCCTTCGAAAGGATGACGAGATAAAAAATGAAAAAGAAAGGAATTCGACCTAGCTCAAATATAAGTCAGAAGTGTAGAA
>NZ_NPKW01000489.1:0-775 GCF_002265885.1 Vibrio sp. 03_296 | reverse complement strand
CCGCATCGGCACCGCAGTCGATGGCGGTTTTTAGAGCAGGAAGATTACCTGCTGGACAAAGGAGTTCCATATGCTCACTACAATTGAGACGAAAGGGTGTGGCATTTATGAAGGAATATGAATAGCAGAATTGATGTAAGTTAGGTTTGACGCAATAAATTGAGATTTACCTCTTTTGGAGAGGGGAGAAGGTCAGTTTTTATGGCGACGATTTTGTGCAAACAGTTCTTCTATTTCATGTTTAGGCTGAGGGCGATGGAAATGGAACCCCTGAATCGAGTGGCAGCGCAAATTCGACAGGAGTGCCGCTTGCTGATGAGTTTCTACCCTTCGGCCACCACGGTGAGATTGAGAGATTTGCCGAGATTAATGATGTTTTCAATCACCGTGACCTGACTTTGGTAAAACGTCAATGTCGTTGATAAACGCGCGGTCGATCTTCAGCTCATCAATCGGAAAGCGCGCTAAATATGCCAGTGAGGGAATAACCGGTCCCCAAAGTATCCGATGGATGAGTGAGAAGCCCAGTTTCTTAATCGCGTTGAGCATCTGAATGGTGTGGTCACTGTCACTCATTACCGCACTTTCGGTCAGCTCGAAGGTGATGCAKKTTGGGTCTAACTCTGTGGTTCGCAGGAGTTTTCCATGAAGTCGATCAACTGAGGGTTGCCAAATTGTTCTGGCGATAAGTTAATCGCAACGCGACCCGGCAGAATTCCCTGGAGTTTCCAGCGTTTGACCGTGTTGAAGACATCACGCATGACCACACGACCTA
>NZ_NPKW01000488.1:0-987 GCF_002265885.1 Vibrio sp. 03_296 | reverse complement strand
GTGAGAGTGCCGACAGTAAACGTCACTGCAATGGATTTAAGATGTCACGATTAATACAAATGTGAAAGTTAATGACGTAAATCAAACCATTGTTAACGCATCTCAGTGTACATTACGTGGCATTGTTGACTATACTTGAAGCGCCGCTCGTTCCATCGACTTAATCATGATCCCATAGCGCGATTGTCGATGGTAGCCAACTCGAGTCAGTAACGGCATTAGTGAAAATGCTGGTTTGGTGCGATAACGAATGGGGCTTTGCGAACCGTATGCTGGATACTGCGCTCGCAATGCAAGCTGCCAAATAGTCGTATCGGCAGCGTCGGAGAAAATTTATTTTTAGCCTTGAAATAAATTTGTAATGACTCCATATCAATAACCAGTTTGAAGAATTAACAGGCTTGGCAGGGTTGCCGAGTTTCAAAACTTTATTTTAATATTTGAGAGGACACATCATGTCTGTAATCAAGATGACTGACCTGGATCTAGCAGGTAAACGTGTATTCATCCGTGCTGACCTAAACGTGCCAGTAAAAGACGGTAAAGTAACTTCTGATGCACGTATCATCGCATCTCTTCCTACTATCAAGCTATGTCTAGAAGCTGGCGCGAAAGTAATGGTCACTTCTCACCTAGGTCGTCCTACTGAAGGTGAATATGCAGAAGAGTTCTACTCTACAACCAGTGGTTAACTACCTAAACGACGCGCTAGATTGCGAAGTGAAATTGGCTAAAGATTACCTAGATGGTCTTGAGCTAAACGCTGGTGAACTTGTTGTTCTTGAAAACGTTCGCTTTACAAAAGGACGAGAGAAAAACGACGAAGACACTTTCTAAAAATACGCGGCACTATGTGACGTATTCGTAATGGATGCATTCGGTACAGCTCACCGTGCACAGCGTCAACTCACGGTGTGGGTATGTTTGCTGAAGTAGCGTGTGCGGGCCCTCTACTTGCTGCTGAACTAGAAGCACTCGGCAAAGCAA
>NZ_NPKW01000487.1:0-1490 GCF_002265885.1 Vibrio sp. 03_296 | reverse complement strand
ATTATGAAACTTGCAAAAAAATGGTACTCGCTGACTGTTGTCCTTCCACTAACACTAGGTACTGCCAGCGCCTTTGCTTTTGGTGGCGGTAAAGGCCATCACAAAGGGCCATGGATGGCGAATGTGGCATGGGATGGACGCGGACATGATGCGTCAATTGGACCTGACCGATGCGCAGAAAGAGCAGTTGGATGCGATGCGTGGCAGCACGTGCACAATGAAAGAGATGCATCAAGGCAATTTCGCAGCGAATCAAGCAGAGCGCCAAGCACAGCATGCCAAAGTACAAGCACTGTTATTGGCGGACAACTTCGATCAAGCCACTGCCAATGAACTGGCAAAACAGATGGCGGAGAAACAGGCAGAGCGCCGTGTGAAAATGCTGGAAAAACAACATCAAATGTTGAGCATTTTGACTCCAGAGCAAAAAGCGAAATTTGATTGAACTGCAAAAACCGAGCGCATGCAGGAGTGTGGCGACAAAATGCAAAAACGCATGGAAAAGCACGCGAAAAACTGATCATGAGCGTTATCCACTGACTTGAGCAAAAAGGCGATCTTCGGATCGCCTTAAATGTATCGATACTTCATCATGGTTTGGCGCGTTATACTGCGGCTATGGCTTTTTCATTGAATGATTATGAAACACCAATATGCACGTTTAGTGACAGATGGCTGCTTGGACGGCAACCGCAGTCGCAACTCGTACTTCTCCTACGTTAAAATAGTGGCTTGGTGGGTGACCGGCTTCCGTGAGCTTCACTTGCCTCGCTGATCGATTCATTCCTCGATATTGCGGCGTCTGTCGTCAACTTAGTTGTGGTGCGTTATGCGCTGCAACCTGCCGATGAGGACACACTTGGTCATGGCAAAGCGGAATCTTTAGCCGCATTGGCTCAAGCGATGTTTATTTCAGGCTCTGCGGTCTTTTTGATCCTCAACGGTATTGATCGCTTCTTCCGTCCCCATGAGTTGAATTCKSCCGAGTATGGCGTTTATGTCAGTTTGTTTGCCATGGTGGTGACATTCGCTTTGGTCACATTCCAAAAGCACGTAGTAAGAAAGACGGGTAGCCAAGCCATTGCAGCCGATTCTCTGCATTATCAAAGCGACTTGTTCATGAACGCGGCCATTATGGTGGCGTTGGGGCTTAGCTATTATGGGATTGGCCAAGCGGACGCAGTATTTGCGGTGGGCATCGGTCTGTTTATTTTATACAGCGCATTCAAAATGGTAACGGAAGCGATTCAAACCTTGCTTGATCGCAAATTGCCCGATGAAGAGCTAGAACAAATTCGCTGCGAATGTTTGGCAGTGGAAAATGTTCTGGGGGTGCATCAACTGCGCACCAGAATGTCSGGGCCGACGCGTTTTATTCAGCTTCATCTTGAATTGGATGACAATTTGCCTTTGATCAAAGCGCATCAAATCGCTGACGAAGTGGAAGAAAGATTGCTGGCGTGTTTCCCTGAGGCTGATATTTTGATTCA
>NZ_NPKW01000486.1:0-561 GCF_002265885.1 Vibrio sp. 03_296 | reverse complement strand
CGCGGAAGTAGGTGAAAGTACGTGCCCGCATGCCAGAGATCATTGAGTGGCAGCGTGAGCGTCTGTTCTCGAAATTCGAAGAAGCCAAGGTGGAACTGGATGCYTCTCGCGTGGAGCAAGAGCTGATCATTTTGGCGCAGAAATCAGATGTAGCAGAAGAGCTGGATCGTACCTCGATTCTCACGTTAAAGAGCCACCAACATTTTGAAAAAAAGGCGGTGCCGTTGGCCGTCGTTTGGATTTCATGATGCAAGAGTTCAACCGTGAATCCAACACGCTCGCGTCAAAATCGATCGCCACTGACATCACCGCTTCAGGTGTTGAGCTTAAAGTGCTGATCGAACAAATGCGCGAGCAGATCCAAAATATTGAATAGATTCTTGGGGGGAGTACCCCGTCCAAGAATGTCTTAAATGCTCTGTATTTCCTGGAAAAAAGCCTTGTAAATACAGGGCTTTTTTTATTTTTCCGGTCCAAATCGGTTTATCCGTATATTCTACAAATCAACCAAGTGATGTCAGCAACATTATCCCCACTGCCAACTTCGCGGCTTGTTGCCAC
>NZ_NPKW01000485.1:0-392 GCF_002265885.1 Vibrio sp. 03_296 | reverse complement strand
AGCACCATTCAAGACATCCTTGGCGGCGTGCGCTCAACTTGTACCTACGTAGGCGCGGCAGAGCTTCGCGAGCTCACCAAACGCACTACGTTCATCCGCGTTCTTGAGCAAGAGAACAACGTGTTTGGTAAAGAGAAGTAAGCCGATACTTCAAAAATTACAAACTATCTAGAGCCGCTTTTGCGGCTCTTTTTTACGACAACAAGGGTAAATGGCGACAGATGCTAGGGTAATACCGAGTTTGTTCTTCAATATGTAGCAAAACAGCGTGTAGCTCTCTTCAAACAAAGTACCTGAGGTTGGCTTAATGATTGGGGCGGTTTTTTCTGGTCTTCGTTAATGTATAGCCCAGAGTTGCGCTACTTGGCTTACTTTTTGAGTCTAAATATCTG
>NZ_NPKW01000484.1:0-900 GCF_002265885.1 Vibrio sp. 03_296 | reverse complement strand
YGTAGAGGTCAACCGAGAGTGTACTGAGCTCGAAAGCGATTTCGCTTAAGTAAGAAGGTCTAACCGATCGTCGGTTGAACCATTTGCGGTGAAAGGGATTTCACCGTTGCTGTATTCTGCGTATTACAGTAACGGCAGAAATGCTGAGGTTCCATGTGGTAATAGTGGTCACCAGAAACAAACTTGGTCATCAGTTGGGTAAAACTGTGTAGCCGACTTGAAAACGTATCACTCTGCTCTACCTGACAACGACGCATAACGACTTTGTGTGCGGTTGTTTTTTTACAACGCTGAGCATAGATTTGCTGGCATGACCCTTCCCCTGATGTACGAATGCTGCTAATGATAATTGACACATTTTGACCAAATTAATTCCACACTCAAAAAGCGCTTTTTAATTTTTGTGCTCTAGGTACAAAAAATAGTTCTGCAACTTCAACAAATTGCGATCTTTGTCGCCCAATGCCGTGCGGATTGAACGCAAGAATAAAGCAAACATTTAGCGGATTTGTTAGCGGCAAGAAAAGATTCTGTCGGTCGTTAAAAATAAACCCMTCACCAGTATCACCAGCGAGGGGCTCGATTATTTACAATGTAAATTGAGTATCGTGTTCGTTCTTGTTGAACACGAGATCAAGATTACTCTAGCTCAACCAACTTGTTCTCAAACTCACGATGCTGCTCTAAAACGGTGTTGTCAGCGCCACCAGTTAGTTTGCTCACACCAACAATCGCGATGGTTGAGAAGATGATTCCCGGTACGATTTCGTACACGTCAAACCAACCGCCAGTCAATTGTTTCCAAACCACGATAGTGATACCACCAATCAGGATACCCGCCAGCGCGCCGTTGTCGTCTACACCTTTCCAGTAAAGGCTTAGCACAACAGCGGGACCGAA
>NZ_NPKW01000483.1:0-742 GCF_002265885.1 Vibrio sp. 03_296 | reverse complement strand
ATTGCTTCACCAATCGCCATCATACGTTGGTGTGGTAAATCGGTTTTTCCCCGATGGCAACAGGGTTTGGAAGGAGATCACACGCTCGTAACCAATGCGTTTGGCGTACTCTTCTAATACAAGGCGATCACAACGCTGCGACAATGCGGCATAAATGGTGCGATTCAGATGGTCAATCACCATCACGCCTGTGCTTTCTAAGAACGCCTCTTCCGTCACGTAATCGGTCAAAGAATCTTGGCGATGCACTTCGCGGCCAGCGGCCGTCAGTGCTTCAATCAAGGCTTGTGGGCGCACTTCTTCACGGCGGTTTTCACACGCCATCGGGAAGGTATAAAAGCCCCCTTCCGCCGTGGTGCTAAACCAGTTGTTGGGGAATACCGCATCGGGGGTCGCAATGTCCGATTCAGGGTAGTCAAACTCCACGACTTGCACCCCTTCCTGACGCAATTTGCCAACCATTGCGCGGAATTCTGCCAATGTTTTGCTTCTTACCTCTTCCTGAGAGAGGGCGATCTGATTCTGAAATTCGTTGTCGCGCGCGTTTCTTCATTAAAGCGAAACTCTTTTGGCGGCACCATTACCACACAGTCTGCATTTTGGGTCGCATGAAGCTGAGGTCGTATTGTCTCATTCGGTAACAGCATCTGTTCATTCCTTATCACTAGATAAGGCAGATTGTAAATTTATTGTTACTCTGTTTTACTGAATTCAGCTTTCCAAACACAACGTAAAGTTAATA
>NZ_NPKW01000482.1:0-1461 GCF_002265885.1 Vibrio sp. 03_296 | reverse complement strand
ATATTGAGTCGGATAACTTTTCCGGCGCCTTTCAATTAGCTCAAATACTGGCGTCGGCCATGAAAGAGAAAGGCTGGCAAATGGTGAGTGGTGTGGTCGCATCCGCAAAAACGCAAGAATGGCATTGAACGAACGGAAGGTTTATTGAGGCGGCCAAGCAACAGGCATGCGCATTGCGGCGATCAAACAGCAAAAAGATTTCAGCTACCAAGAGACCTTTATTTTCACCCAAACGATGTTGCGTGAGCATCGCAAAATACGCGCCATTTGGTTGCAGGGCTCGGATCGCTTACCAAGCGGCACTCGATGCGATTGAATTCATTAGGTCAAAGAGACAAAGTGTTGTTGATCTGTTTTGACGCTGAGCAGATCATCGATATGATCCGTTCTCAGCAGCTCGTTGGCTCAGGCATGCAACAACCTTTTTGATGGGGAGAGAGCAATGAACTCTCTGCATCAGTTTCTTTTAGGTCATACGGTGGCAAAAGAGCAACAACTGGAAGTACTGGCCGTGTCATCGCAAAACCTAGACAGCCTGCTCAGCACCATTCAGCGTAATGTACTTGGGCACGAAGGAGGGGCGCAATGACAGTGAGGTGGCCGCTTTTTCATCATCGGCGTTCATTWAACGCTCTTTCTTAGTATCAGTATGATCATCACCTGACATCCATCGTCTTCATTGGCTATGGTGTTTACAACTATTCCTTGCGCAGCGAGCACGTAGAAAGCGAGATACGTGGCCAAGCGGAAGAGAGTGCGTGAGGCTAAGTACGACGATTCAGGGTATGTGGACACCTACCAGATCACGAATACGACAAACTGCTCTATACCGAAATCAACACAGAGAATCACGATGCATTGCTGGCTTATCTTGGTCGATAACTTTCAAATGGCAGAGCTGACAGGGCAAAAAAGTTATCTCACTGGCTACGTGAAAAGGTCCTCTTCTCATCTGAGTGAATTTCAAAGCGAAGACTTACAACAACAAACCTTATTGAATCAGGCACTCTACCAAAAGAGTTCAGAGATCCACGATGAAGAAGGCAATCAGATCGGACGTGTGGATGTGTATGTGAGTGGGGAGCTATTGGTGCTGGAAAAGCGCTATTTGCTACTGAACATTACCGCCACCGTGTTGGTGCTCTTGTTGGTCCAAGCGTTTTTGGCCATTGTTTCTTATCCGTCTGGATTTTGATTCATCCACTAAATCGGATTGCCCATTCGCCTTGAGCATCGAGATCAGGATGGCTTACCTATCAATATGTTGGCGCCTTCCCCTTACACAGAATTGAACATTTTAACCAAAACGGTCAATGACATGTTGAAGGTGATTTCACTGACACGAAACAAGTTGAAAGAAGAGCATGAGCGTCTGGAGAACGTGATTCGAGGCACTGACGCGGGCACTTGGTATTGGAACATCAAACCGGTGCRGCGAAGGTTAACCCACGTTGGGCCGAA
>NZ_NPKW01000481.1:0-594 GCF_002265885.1 Vibrio sp. 03_296 | reverse complement strand
GGCGCAATCCTAGGGGCTTTTGCCCAAGGTCTGCTGATCACCTTCCTGCCTGTCTTCCTGATGCCAGTACTGGGTGATCTTGGCTTTGCCAACACCACCTTCAGTGACGCGGACTTCGGTGCTGTCGGTATTCTACTTGGTCTGATTGTGCGTTAAGCCATTCTTAATCCGATAAAAACCAATAAAAAGCCGCTTCAGAATAAGTCGGCTTTTTCATTTTCATCACACAATTAGCGAGCACGAAGCTTGTTGTGTTTTTTCACTTTTTTCATCGCCATTTGCTGCTTCAGTGGCGACAAGTAGTCGATGAAGAGATTACCAGAAAGATGGTCAATCTCGTGTTGCATCACGATCGCGAGAAACTCGCTGGTTTCGATTCGCAACTCTTTACCGTTACGATCAAGCGCTTCCACAACCACAGAAGTGTAACGCTCAACATCGGCGTAGTAGTCAGGAACAGACAAACAGCCTTCTTGACCCATTTCTTTGTTGCTGCCACTCACCACTTTTGGGTTCACCAGCACTAATGGCTCATTCGCGATTTTCAGACAGGTCAATCACCACAATCGCTTCTTCGCGGCCAACTTGCGGTGC
>NZ_NPKW01000480.1:0-530 GCF_002265885.1 Vibrio sp. 03_296 | reverse complement strand
GCGTTTTCTACGCGCAACAAAACGTTGACTTACTTTGACAATCAAACTAATTGATTTCAAATATTTGACTATCAAMCAATGGATTTCTTTTATGTCTGCTTGCTCTCAAAGCCACCGATTTACCACACACAATCAACAAGGTGAAAAACGCACGTTTTATGTCCTTTTACTCACTCTTTTTACTATGGTGGCGGAAATCGTTGCAGGTACCCTTTACGGCTCCATGGCACTACTGGCTGACGGTTGGCACATGGGGACGCACGCGGCAGCCTTTGCATCACCCTCTTTGCGTATCGGTATGCGAAAAACACGCGCACAGCGCTCGTTTCTCTTTTGGCACGGGTAAAGTCAGCGTGCTTGGTGGCTTTACCAGCGCGATTGCTTTAGGAATCGTCGCGTTGCCTGATGGTGGTGGAATCTGTTCACCGCCTATTTAATCCTGAAAGTATTCAATTTAATGAAGCGATCTTGGTGGCGGTGGTTGGATTATCAGTGAATGTCGCCAGTATGTTCTTGCTGCATGATCACCA
>NZ_NPKW01000048.1:0-4075 GCF_002265885.1 Vibrio sp. 03_296 | reverse complement strand
TGTCTCGAGGGTATATCTGCCTTGGTGATTTCACGGGGCAACCTAAGCCAGATTTATCACAATGGGGTGTTCGCTCAGTTCGTAAGTTACCAAAAGTTGGTTTTGGCTTATAAGTTAGGTTGCTTATGACTGGCCAAAAATTGGTATAACAAGGCGTTTAAGAGGGATTCATGCCGCGTGGCATTTTTGGTATGCGGTGAGTTTTGGTGGTGAAAGTGGTCTGCGGAAGCTTGGTTTATGCGGCATTCACCCCTTAACGCGGCGTTATATGCCAGTAATCAGGAAGTCGATAGCAGCAATAATCTCGTTTCTAAAAGTGCTCAAATCATTTACCGGCTCACGCAAGATCTTAGTTGGTACACTCGCCATTTGGTGAGTTAGGATTACGAAGTCACCTTCATCAATGTGGATCACTGGGCATAGGTGAGTAGGGGCTTTCTTCTCTAACATTTCAACCGGTGTTAATGGAATCACCAGTCGGGTATTCAGTGTATCAAGCATTTCACTTTGAACATCAACAAAGTATGGGTAAGCGGTAGCAGTGCTTTTATCGTTATTTTGGTATAGTGAAAACTGTGACATTAGAATACTCGGTAAGAATCAGAAAACAGACCGTGATTTTCGGTTAGTTCATTGCAAGCGTTGATAGCATCTGCATTTTGCTCTAACCACTCAGTCTTACGGCGCTGATTTACTTCTTTTTCAAGGGCTTTTTCCATTGTTGCCGAGAGGTTTATGTTTAGGCGCTTAGCTTCAGCGAGTAACTCGCTATTTAAGCTTAAGTTTGCAGCCTTCTTGGGTGCTTGCGTACTATATGTGTTTCTCATGATAATTACCTATGCGTATTTATGGTGCGCATAAAGTATAGGCGTACGAAAGGCATATAACAAACAATTTAAGAGTGATTCAGCACGCTTGGCATTTTTGGTTTGAGTTCAGCTCAGTGATTACGGTGGTAGAATTAAGTGTCGTGGCAGCGTGCTTCACACCTTAATTGGGCGTTATGCTTAATCAAGCAAAATCAGTGGTTTATGGTTGTCTTTGTTCCCTCGGCTTTTCAGTTTTGTGTTTGTCGGCAAGTCGGCTTTTTTGAGCGCTGCTTTTCGGACTCTTATTCTGTGGCGCTGGAAATTCAGAGAATTGCCTCATTCAATTCTCGAGCAAGCGCGAGGTTAGGGCGGTTAGCTCAATCAGAAATCCATTTTTAGGTTTTCAAACTTCAAACCAGATTTGCCCAAATTCCGAGCCTGACTTTCAAAACTATGAGTCATTTCGGTTTTCTACGTTTTGGCTTTTGTTTGTAAATCAAAGTCGAGTTAATCTTGGTTCTGGTCAAACGTAACCCATTGAAGCTTAAGCATAACAAGGCGTTTAAGAGGGATTCATGCCGCGTGGCATTTTTGGTATGCGGTGGTTTTTGGTGGTGAAAGTGGTCTGCGGAAAGTTGGTTTAGGCGGCATTCACCCCTTAACGCAGCGTTATAGCGCATTCATGCTCAAGGAGAAGAGTCGTTGAAACAAAGCAAGAGTGAATTTTGGTCAGGCGAGGAATATGATGCACAGTATGGTGAAGATTATGCTAATGAAATCTCATTTCTACGTGACATATTAACTTCCCAACAAGCGTCATCGCTTCTAGATGTGTGTTGTGGAACAGGCATCGTCACGATTCCTTTATCCAATGAGGCTTCTCATGTAGTAGGCATAGATTTTTCAGGGGCAATGGTCGAGTTCGCTATAGAAAAATCCGCAACGATAAACAATATTTCATTCTATGAAATGGATGCGACCAATTTCGATATAGGCACCAAATTTGATGTAGTCTCTATGACTGGTAATGCGTTTCAAGCATTTATCTCTGATGCTGACTTCTTGTCCATGCTAAATCAGATTAAAAATCATATGGGTAACAATGGTACATTCATTTTTGATTGTCGGCTTCCATCCCCAGAGCATCTAGAAGTAACCAGTGGTTATGAGTATTGGTCTTCATATATAAGCCCAAAGGGGGGAAAAGTTAAAGTGTACGGCTGGGACTGTGTACACCCTCATTCCAATGATACGATGCTTCATCACATCCGTAGGGATTACGAAAGTGGTGAGCAATACCATAGTGAAATAGAGCTCAAATATCGTTCAATAGATGAGATCGTTAACTGTCTAGAAAGTGCTGGCTTACAGCTAGTAGGACATTATGCCGACTGGAAAAAGACCCCTTTTACTAAAGTATCAAATAGTATCGTGGGTGTTGTAAGAGCGCTATAACAAACAATTTAAGAGGGATTCCCAACGCTTGGCATTTTTGCTTCTACTTCAATTTTAGTGTTTATGGCACAATGCCTTAGGTTGGGTGGTAGCGTTGCTCACCCCTTAATTGGGCGTTATGAGTTAAAAAAGTATCCAGTCGTGCTGCTATAAGTTATAGGTAAAAAGAATCATGGGGCATAAATTACCTCCAGAACAGCTAGAATTATATAAAAGAATTGATGAGATTCTTTATTACAAGTGGGACCCAATCGGAGTATCAGATAGTGGTTGGGCACGAGATGAATACCAGTCTTATTTACCGCAACTATTTAGCTTGGTGATGAAAAGTCAATCACCACAAGAAATCTGCAAGTATCTAACAGAGTCAACTCAGTATATGGGTCTACAACTATCGAGGGATCATGATTTAGCTATTGCTAAGTTAATCCTTGAAGTTAAGGATTCGTTAGATATTGAGTGAATCCAGCGTATCTAAACTCATAACAAGCAATTTAAGAGGGATTCCCAACGCTTGGCATTTTTGCTTCTACTTCAAATTTAGTGTTTATGGCACAATGCGTTAGGTTGGGTGGTAGCGTTGCTCACCCCTTAATTGGGCGTTATGCTTAATCATGTAAAATCAGTGGTTTATGGTTTTTCTTTGTTCCCTCAGCTTGTCAGTTTGGTGTTTGTCGGCAAGTTGGCTTTTGTGGGCGCTATTTTCTGGACATCCATTCTTGGGCGCTGGAAATTCAGAGAATTGCCTCAATCAATTTTCGGGCAAGTGCGAGGTTAGGGCGGTTGGCTCAATCAGAAATCCATTTCTAGGTTTCAAAGTTCAAACTAGATCTGCCAAAATTCCAAGTCTGATTATCAAAACTATGATTCATTTCGGTTTTCTACGTTTTGGCTTTTGTGTGTAAATCAAAGTCGAGTTAATCTTGTTTTTAGTAAAACGTAAGTCATTGAAGCTTAAGCATAACAAAGCGTTTAAGTGGGATTTGGCACGCGTGGCATTTTCGGTTTGCGTTGGGTTCAGTGATTAAGTCGCTGTGCGGTAGCTTTTGTAGTGCGTGCCTGCACCCCTTAACGCGGCGTTATGTGTAATGAGGATACTATGCAAAAATTCGCAGCTGTTTTAGGTTTGCTGTGTGTGCCTTATGTGTATGCTGAATCAATTGAAGGGTGTTATTTGGTTGCTGATGAGATAACCAGTTTTTCATCTGAAGAGTCAGAGATTCAGTCTACTTACGTAAAAATTTCAAGGTCTGCTGGAAACTACTCGGTCGAGGGTCTTATTTGGGGGGCTAATTTTCATGTTTGCCATATTGCTTCTCCGATTGAAGGCGTTGGTGGGCCACTGCAAATGAACTATGTCGACAATAAACTCGTCTATAGCTACAGTGAGGCCGAATACAACATTAATTGTGAGCTAGAATTCTCCTTTAAAGATAACTCATTGACAATAAAGGACTCTAATCATGATTGTTCTGAGTACGTCTTTTATTGTGGTGCTAGAGTTGGTTTAGATAAAGTTGAGTTACCAAAAGTAGCACAAGATTGCCCTTAAATTACACATAACAAGAGACTATGGCGTCAATAGTTAATTTTTGGCGCTATCTGCCATTCCACATACAGCCATCTCTAAGCATTGAATTTAGAATAACTACCATCTTTCTGACGCAGGCAATGAGCGCTACTTTTTTGGGTTTTCCAGCAGCCAAAAGTCGTTGATATGTTTCTTTAAATACAGGGTTACATTGCATCGCTGACATCATGGCCATGTATAAAACAGTCCTTACTTGCATCCGTCCACCTTTGATCATTCT
>NZ_NPKW01000479.1:0-628 GCF_002265885.1 Vibrio sp. 03_296 | reverse complement strand
TTCTTTTCTTCACGACTGAACTTGGTTCGGCAACCATCGGACGTTTCCAAACCGCGCTTTTCTAACGCTTGTTTAACCAGTTGGGCGGATTCGCTAAGACCTGACATTCCACTTCCTCTTACATCTCAAGACTCTCATAAAGGGAAGAATACCCCTTTAGGATGGCTGACAAGGATACTCGGATTTTTGAATAATTACACCCATATTTTACTGAGGGTCATTCGTGCCACTCATCGATTTGTGCTAAAGTGCGCTAAAACCATAATTCAACGGAAATTCAATATGGGCTGTTGTGATGCACCTGGCTTAATGCCAATTGAAGATGCGATGGAAAAGATGCTTTCCCGCATTAAACCGATTCAAACAACGTTAAAACTACCGCTTGCTGAAGCGCTTGGTTATGTCTTAGCTGAAGATATTCTTTCCCCCATTAATCGTGCCTCCTTTTGATAACCTCTGCAATGGATGGATACGCGATTCGCCTTGCCGATTTAGAGCACAACCAACCATCTACCGCTTGCGGGCAAATCATTTGCAGGACAGCCTTTTGACGGGGAATGGCCGCAAAACTAGTTGGTATTCGCATCAATGACGGGCGCAAAAATCCCTGAGGGATGTGGACACGCCG
>NZ_NPKW01000478.1:0-724 GCF_002265885.1 Vibrio sp. 03_296 | reverse complement strand
CTCACACGCTGCAATCCTTGGGTGATAACAACGTCATCCTGCGTCAAGCCTTGGCGAATCACCACACCTTGTTCAACTTGTGCACCTAAAGAGACATTTCGACGCTCAGCCACCTCCCCCGGTGTCATACACTACTGAAATGACCCTTCAAGATCCGTCTGACACTGCACGACGCGGAACCATCCACCACCGACTGAGACTTGTTTCTCTCGCAAATTGACTTTGATGTGTTGACCCGGCAGTCAATTGATGATCGGGATTTTCCACTACCGCTCTCAATGCAATGGTGCCCGTTTTGGTATCAATGCGATTACCCAAGTAATCCAAGCGCCCTAAATGGGGATATTCTTTACCATTTTCCAGTTGCAGCTGGACTTCCACACCAGCCGATGGTGTAGAGCCATCTCCCTTTATTCTTTCGATACCGAGAGCCAAACGCTCACGCTCGCTAATGCTGAATGCAGTATGAATGGGATCGAGACTGACTAAGGTGGTTAAGATGCCTGAAGAAGGAGAAACCAGATCTCCCGTACTGACTTTGGAATCGCTAATGCGGCCTGAAAATGGCGCTCGAATTTGAGTATAAGAAAGGTTAACGTCCGCCAATTTCAACTGTGCATTTGCCGCTTCAAGTTGCGCTTGTGCGCCCAGTAGACCAGCAGTCAAAGCATCGAATTCCGACTGCGAAATACCTGCCACGTGGTAGCAAATTCTTACCACGTTG
>NZ_NPKW01000477.1:0-751 GCF_002265885.1 Vibrio sp. 03_296 | reverse complement strand
CCTCCTGCTCCACAGGGATCTTGGCCTGCTCCGTTTCGGCTCAGGCCTTTTTTTCGTCTAGCGTCCCTTATCCACTTTGCTTTTTTTGCTTCTAAAAATATTTTGCCTCATTTTTGTGACAACCCTAAATAAAATGGTGTTCGGTCTCGCGTTTGGTCAAATTTTATTATGTACTAAGTTAGAAACAACCTGCGATTTTTGAACGCAAATCAAATTTACGCATTCGCGATAAACCACAGTTGTTTTGTTGCTTTACTCAGTTGATCAAAGTGTTACATTTTTCAGTAGATATTCTTTAGGTTGTGAATATGCAGTTAATCACTAAATCAGACTACGAGCAGTACATTCGTCAAAAGGAGGATGGTGATTACATAATGCTGCTAAACAACCTGACATTTTCGAGCGTTTTTCAACCAATATTCAATCAGTTAATGCAACTCATTGGCTTCGAAGCTTGTTAAGAATTCAAGATGAGCAACAGAATTTCATCCGGCCAGATCGCTTCTTTGCCGATCCTAGTCACAGTGACGAATACATTCTTTCGGTTGAATTTCTCTCTCGCGCCATTCACATTCGCAACTTTTCTAAGCACTACACAGCCAAAGGTGTGAAGCTTTTTCTTAACGTGATGCCCAATTCTTTGATCACCATGACCAAAGACTCGAATACGTGATAGAAGCTCTTATTTCGCCGACTAAAACAACTTGGTATGGAACCGTCTGATGTCACCTTTGAAGTCATTGAAGAACTT
>NZ_NPKW01000476.1:0-664 GCF_002265885.1 Vibrio sp. 03_296 | reverse complement strand
TACTTGGCCCACTGATTTTCTCWAGCCTCGATCGCGCCGATCAAATCTCCAACGCGATGACACTGCGTGGTTTTGGTCGCCACAACCAACGAACTTGGTACAGCTTAAGGCCGCTGAGCCGCTCTGATAAGCTGTGTATGATGGGCATTGCGCTTATGGTGACGCTGGCCATTACCAAACGCGTCCTAGAGCCTCAGCTCTTCTGGTACCCGTTCTCAATGGATCACAAAGGGATGCACACTGCACTCCCTTTGTTTTTTTGCCCCAATAGAACAAGCCTCTTAACTCCACTTTAGGATCCGAGTCTCGTTACCCTCTTCCGGTTTGGCGGGAATGTTGAAAGAAAGCAGCAAACTTATCGCCGCCATAAACGCGCCAATGTAAAACACGCTGGCAGGCGACACGAGCCAAATCACGCCGAATGTTACGGGGATCACCACCGCGGCAATGTGATTAATGGTAAAGGCCACTCCGGCCGTCGATGCCATGTCAGCAGGGTCTGCAATCTTTTGAAAATACGTTTTAATCGCCAACGCCAAGGCAAAAAAGAGATGGTCGATGATGTACAACGCGGCCGCCCATTCGGCGGACTGTACCAGCGCATAACCGACAAAGACAAAGATCAAACCGACGTATTCAAACGTCAATGCTTTTCGCTCGACCC
>NZ_NPKW01000475.1:0-880 GCF_002265885.1 Vibrio sp. 03_296 | reverse complement strand
CTGTTAGCGATGATGGCCGTGGTATCCGACCGAATGCACCAGAAGAGAAAGTGTCTGCCGCTGAAGTTATCATGACGGTACTGCACGCTGGCGGTAAGTTTGACGACAACTCTTACAAAGTGTCTGGCGGTCTTCACGGTGTTGGTGTTTCGGTGGTGAACGCACTGTCTGAAAAAGTGCTGCTGACAATTCATCGTGGTGGTCATACTCATAGCCAAACCTATCGTCATGGTGTGCCTGATGCACCGCTTGCTATCATCGGCGATACCGAAAAAACCGGTACCACGGTACGTTTCTGGCCAAGTGCGCAAACCTTCACCAACATCGAATTTCATTATGACATCCTAGCGAAGCGTTTACGTGAGCTCTCTTTCCTGAACTCTGGCGTGTCGATCAAACTGTTTGATGAGCGCGAAGAAGATAAGAAAGATCACTTCATGTATGAAGGTGGTATTCAAGCGTTTGTTACTCACTTGAACCGCAACAAACCCCCATCCATGAAAAAGTATTCCATTTCAACTCTGAGCGTGAAGACGGGATTGCGGTTGAAGTGGCGATGCAGTTGGAACGATGGTTTCCAAGAAACATCTACTGTTTATCCAACAACATCCCACAGCGTGATGGTGGTACCCACTTAGCGGGGTTCCGTGCGGCATTGACGCGCACACTGAACAGCTAYATGGACAAAGAAGGCTACTCGAAGAAAGCGAAACGCGACTTCTGGTGATGATGCGCGTGAAGGTTTGACCGCTGTTGTTTCAGTCAAAGTGCCGGATCCAAAATTCTCAAGTCAAACCAAAGACAAACTGGTTTCTAGTGAAGTGAAGTCCGCAGTGGAATCCTTCATGGCAGACAAACTGAACGACTTCTTAGCGGAGCA
>NZ_NPKW01000474.1:0-475 GCF_002265885.1 Vibrio sp. 03_296 | reverse complement strand
GCGAATGTCATCGAACGAAAACCCATACCWTCATCCCAAGCCCAAAGCGGTTCAATTTGAAGAAGAAATCAAAAAGTAGTCTCTTCACTTACGTATCTTACTCATACCCCGAACGATTAGAGGCAGCAAAAAGCTTTTGTAGAGAGGATTAAAACGCAACATGCCGATGCGCGTCATAACTGTTGGGCGTTTGTTGCAGGGCGACCAGAGGATTCAATGAAGTGGGGTTTTAGTGATGATGGCGAGCCATCGGGTACAGCAGGAAAGCCGATTTTGGCGCAGCTCTCGGGGTCGGGTGTTGGTGAGATCACCGCAGTCGTGACACGATATTATGGTGGCATTCGCCTCGGCACGGGTGGATTGGTGAAGGCGTATGGCGGTGGCGTGCAGCAGGCACTCAAGCTGCTTCAAACAATTGAGAAAAAAATAACCACAAAACTCAGACTGGAGTTAGACTATGCGTTCGTACCAATTG
>NZ_NPKW01000473.1:0-714 GCF_002265885.1 Vibrio sp. 03_296 | reverse complement strand
TTGCTTGGGTTCATCTCGCCAAACCGCTTTGAGATCATCAAAATTGGTGTAGAGATTAAAACCAAAGGTCAGTGTATCGCCACGTTGGTAACTTAACTTGGCAATCGCCCCAATCTCCAAAGTTGATAGAGCACGCCAAAGTTCCAAGGAGTATGTTGTGGCATCGGCTTACCACCACGGACATAAGGGAAATACTTGGCTGTAATCGTTGGCATCGTATTCCACTTTCACACGCAGTGGTTGATACGGTGTTGATATTCAATGCCGCCATAGAGAGCGGCAGGGCCTTTAACAGCGCTCAAATCACGCTGCCCCCGAGCCTTTATAGTCACTTGGCCTTTCACAAAACTTATCGCTAACTTTGCAAAATGGGTTGGTGAAGTTGCCGTTTTGGCCGATATAACCCCATCCSATACCTAGCGTAAAGTCGATTGGGCCAAACCGTTTGGTCGCAGCAATAAACTCGACCGTCAAATAAACCTGTCCCGCCAAATCACGAATGCCAATTGAGGTTTCAGGTAACCAGTAGCTCTCTTGCCAAAGGCGTATTTTGAAATCAATACCTTTATCGGTATAGAGATTGTCGCCGCTGTAATCTGGATTCGGGTTAAACAGCATATCCGGCACGCGTGTGTAACGGATGGTGGTTTCAAACCAATCGAACAACTGCAGCGAGGTGTAATAATGGTGGTAGTCGTCGTTGAGGTTAACACC
>NZ_NPKW01000472.1:0-1893 GCF_002265885.1 Vibrio sp. 03_296 | reverse complement strand
CAAATACATGACGCCAGCTAAAGCGCGGCACTACCTCTCACTTCATCAAGCATGAATTGATGGCTTTTGGTCACGTATGCATTGCCATGTCGTGACCTAAGCAGCAGTTTTACAATCAGAGTAATCCTCTTAAAGTACGAGCGCCAGGCGGCCAAACAACTGAACAGATCGGTCAAARTCACCGATACTCCGTGCATACTTTGTTCAATATGACAGATATTCGTCTCATCACAGCCCATTAGACTGGTTTTATTCTATTGACGAAAAATCATCTAATTTGAATCTGTTGGCAAACAACAACACAAACGAGGACGTCATGCCGACAATCAAGCCCAACCGATCTTTTCTGAAACGTGCGATTATCGCTTCCACTGCCCTGCTCTCTTTTTCACYTTTTGCTGCAGAAGAAGTGTATCGCTTAAAACTGGCTGAAACTTGGGGACCGAATACACCGATCCTTGGTGACGCATCGAAAAACATGGCTAAGCTCGCTGAAGAAATGTCAAACGGTCGCCTACAGATTCGCATCGATTCGGCCAACAAACACAAAGCACCATTGGGGGTGTTTGATATGGTCAAGTCTGGTCAATATGATCTTGGCCACTCCAGCTCTTATTACTGGAAGGGGAAAGTGCCAACACGCTCTATTTCTCTTCGATGCCTTTGGCATGATCACCACAGAGCAGTACGCGTGGTTCTATTACGGTGGTGGCATGGAACTGATGCAAAAAGTTTATGCTCCGCACAATTTGCTCTCATTTCCATGGCGGAAACTCAGATATCCAAATGGGTGGCTGGTTTAAGAAAGAGATCAATTCCGTTGAAGATCTGAAAGGGCTAAAAATGCGTATCCCCGGTTTTGCGGGTGAAGTGCTGGCACGCGTTGGCGCTAAACCGACCAATATTGCGCCGGGAGAACTCTATACATCACTCGAACGTGGCACCATTGACGCATTGGAGTGGTGGTCGGCGTTGACTTGCGTATGGGTTTCCACAAATCGCCCCTACTACTATACCGCGTGGCATGAGCCGGGCTCAGAAACGCAGTTTTTAGTGAATAAGAAGACCTGGGAGACTAYTAACCAAGTCTGCAAGTGATCCTAGAAACCGCCTTCCGCGTGGCGGCGTTTGATATGTACAACCAAGCGATCGACGCCAATGCCAATAGCTGGGCTACCATGCAAAGCGAATACCCAGACATCAAGGTGCGTGATTTTCCGCCAGCGGTGTTACAAGCCATGCGACAAGCAACCAATGAGTTGCTAGAGGAAGAGGCGCCAAAGATCCACTCGCGAAAGAGATCATCACTTCACAAGAAAACTACCTGAAGAAAGTGCGAGCTTGGACGGCGATCTCCGCCAAAGCATATCTCGACACCAACCCGCAGTAGTTCACTCACCTAGCCCAAAAGAAGCACCATGTGTGCTTCTTTTCTTCACTGTGTTCTGTMMAAAAATTACAGCCAAACAAAATAGTGACCTTTATCACAATATCCTACAAAGCCACCCAAAACCCAATTGTGACAAAAGTCACTCAAAATCTTAATTAGAGCTCAAAAGAAGTATTTAATGATCATCATCACAATTTATTTTTATTTCAAATCCAACAAAACAAGATATAGATCACCAATAAAAGGTTTGACAAATAACCAAAGTGCAATTTGTTATTAACTTTCAACTCAATAAAGTGAGAAAACTCACGTAAAAAACGCTTGCGAATGGAAAAATTAGGAGGGGGATCACGAAAAACCCGCTATCAGTTCTAATGGAAAAAGATGTGGTAGATTGATTGAGAACTAAGCAATCAAACGGTTTTGGCGAACCGTTACTACAACATTCATCAGAACATCAAACGGGGAGTTCGTATGATATCACCAGATGCAAGATCAAGATA
>NZ_NPKW01000471.1:0-557 GCF_002265885.1 Vibrio sp. 03_296 | reverse complement strand
TKTKGCAAACTGCACGCGATCTCGACACATTAAGAGCGGTTGATTTTCATTATAAAAACTGAGTAAACCATGAGTTATTTTGAAGCGTTTGTGTTGGCTTTGATTCAAGGCCTGACAGAGTTTTTGCCGATTTCCAGTTCGGCGCATTTGATCCTGCCTTCCGCCATTCTGGGTTGGGAAGATCAAGGTTTAGCTTTTGATGTGGCGGTGCATGTTGGTACCTTAGCCGCTGTGGTGATCTATTTCCGTAAAGAAGTGATCACGCTCTTCGCTGCTTTGTTCGCGTCGATTTTTAAAGGCGAACGAAGTAAAGAAGCCAAGTTGGCGTGGATGATTGTGATTGCGACGATCCCAGCGTGTATCTTTGGCTTGGTGATGAAAGATGTCATCGAAGTTTATCTGCGCAGTGCCTATGTGAATTTGCCACGATTCGACCATTATTTTTGGTCTGTTGCTTTGGTGGGTCGATAAGAATGCCTCTTTGCTGGATGATGAATACCAAGCGGGTTGGAAGAAAGCTCTGTTTATTGGTATTGCGCAAGCATTGGCGATGATTC
>NZ_NPKW01000470.1:0-831 GCF_002265885.1 Vibrio sp. 03_296 | reverse complement strand
ACGTGGCCGATCAAACAAGCCCACTTTGGTTGCGAGCCATCAATGTCGAGTGAAGAAAGAAACAGAGGACGAGCGACTGTTTGAAAACCTCGACCTGTCAGGCTTATCGCCAGAGCTGGCGCAAAAAGTCGAAAATGCCTTGCTGGTGGAGACGCAAGCCGATAATTCACCGCAAGTGAGGTCAACGGTTTCAAGGCTCGATTTGAGCGCGGAAAAATGGCATGGGCGCTTGCCTCCACTCAATTTGCAGACACACATGTATTCGAGCGATCCGAAACGTCGCTGGTTGAAGATTAATGGTGCGGAGTTCCATCAAGGTGAGTGGATCGATAACCAGATTCAACTGGTAGAGATTTCAGCGCAGTCGGTGATTGTTGAGTTCAAAGGAGAGCAGATCGAAATTCCAGCGCTCTATGAATGGAAAGGCTAAAGAGAGAGTGAAAAGGGCCATTAGCCTAAGAGTCAGAGAGAAATCGGGCCGCGAATGCGGCCCGATTTGATGTTTATGCCCAGCCTGAGTTGGACTTCTTACGGCGTGGGATCATGTAAGGCAGAATTAAGCCGAACAGAAGACCAATGCCAGCCACACCACCACCGTACATGAAGTATTTCAACAGTAGGTCGTCTTTTTGTGTGTCGAGTTTTGCACGCAGTTGGCGATTTTCCGTTTGTACAGAAGCAAGTTGATCACTGATTTCGCTGTATTTCTTCTCTAGATCTGAAATTTGTTGGTTGCGAGTGTCAAGGGAGTCGACCAAGCCTGCCTTTTCGGTATCGGCATTTTGGCGCGCATTCGCCAATTGAGATTTTACTTCTTTCAGCTCTTTCTCA
>NZ_NPKW01000047.1:0-1292 GCF_002265885.1 Vibrio sp. 03_296 | reverse complement strand
AATTTTGGCAAATCTGGTTTGAAGTTTGAAAACCTAAAATGGATTTCTGATTGAGCCAACCGCCCTAACCTCGCGATTGCCCGAGAATTGAATGAGGCAATTCTCTGAATTTCTAGCGCCAAAGAATATGCGTCCGAAAAACAGCGCTCACAAAAGCCGGCTTGCCGACAAACACAAAACCAATCAGCCAAGGGAACAAAGAAAAACCATAACCAACTGATTTTACTTGATTAAGCATAACGCCGCGTTAAGGGGTGAATGCCGCATAAACCAACCTTCCGCAGACCATTTTCACCACAAAAACCACCGCATACCAAAAATGCCACGCGGCATGAATCCCTCTTTAACGCCTTGTTATGTGTATCGCTAACTCTATGAAAATTAGCTTTTCTTCGTCATTAGCACACTTTTAAGTCGAAAAACGACTAATTGTTAGGAAACAATCAACGCTAACTATAAAGTTGACCAAAACTAATTCATTAATTAAATATTGGCTAAGGTCTAGGAAAAATGAAACTTAAACATTTAAAAATAGCTCTATCAATACTACTCACTACTTTAACGTCTGGCTGCTCATCTTTGGATGCGCATATATATGGAGGCTATGGCAAACCATTATCTGGAACCGCCTTGTCAGTAGTCCGTATGCCTTGCTTCTTTGAGGGAACAGTTACTGACTACGCTTTGAGCCCTTTAATGTTATTGGCAGTACCAATAAATCTAGCTACAGATGCTGTTTTTCTTCCCTTTGATTTGGCCATGATATTGACGCCTACGACAAGCTATGGGGAAGTCATATCAATTGGCTGTCCGAGAGGCTCTTGGATTTAAAGCTGTTGCAGCCCTTATAGCAACCCCAACACCAGGCGATACACTAACTGGTGTTGGAAGAACACATAACGCCCGGTTAAGGGGCAGCCAACGCCACAACCAAGCTTCCGCATAACACCGTAACCACAAAAAACAACGCATAATAAAAATGCCGCGCGTTGGCTGTCCCTCTTGAACCGTTTGTATGGGAAATTATCCCCATTAATCGACCTGTTTCGGGTAATGTGAGACCCAGGCTTTAGCCGCAACTAAAGCTTTCTATGTTGTAGTTCGATTGAACGCTGGCTCCTCTATCGAGAGACCGATAACAAACATGAACGCGACATAGAACTCCAAGCACCAAACTCGAATACTCGACTGGGTCTCGAACCCGCATTACGCAAGCAAGAGTTAGCTTATTATGAATACAAACACACTTCAAAATATTAATGTCGGTGTGGATACTGGCAAAGCAAATCTAG
>NZ_NPKW01000469.1:0-841 GCF_002265885.1 Vibrio sp. 03_296 | reverse complement strand
AGCGAACATACCCTTCTTTGTTGAGTTCAGGAAGTGTCACAGGAGGATGAACTACTTCTTGGTAATCAATGCTACTGAGCAGGTGACTAATGCAGTTAAGGCGAGCTCGGCGTTTTCATCTGAGGGAACGACCACCACGGGCAATGTTTCGTATCGGTATAAGCAAACATCTCATCTTTTGCTTTGGAATACTCGGCCCATCGATTGCGCGATTCAAGGTCCATTGGGCTAAACTTCCAGCGTTTGATTGGCGTATTGATCCGTTCAATAAATCGTTTCTCTTGCTCTTCGTCAGAAACCGAGAACCAATATTTCAACAGGATGATACCAGAGCGCTGCAGCATGCGTTCAAATTCGGGGCAAGATCGCAGAAACTCTTCGTATTCCCATCTTCGTCAAAATCCCATCACTTTCTCAACACCTGCGCGGTTATACCAGCTGCGGTCAAACAGCACAATTTCACCGCCAGCAGGTAAATGCGCAACATAACGTTGAAAATACCATTGCGTTTTTTCTTTCTCTGTCGGAGCAGGCAATGCTGCGATGCGACAGACTCGAGGATTCAGTTTTCAGTGATGCGTTTGATGACACCGCCTTTACCAGCGGCAATCTTCGCCCTTCAAAAATGAGATCGACTTTGACGTTTTTTTATGCTTAACCCATTCTTGAAGTTTGACTAACTCTATTTGTAAGTTCTCGAGTTCTTGTTCATAGAACTTTTTTTTTCAGCTTTCCCATATGCCCTCCTTTGCTTTGTTAAATCATAGCATTGAAGGAGGGAATTCGGGCAGTTAGCGGATTGATTTGAGAGCTAATACGGTATTGCGAATGGTGGCTGTAT
>NZ_NPKW01000468.1:0-520 GCF_002265885.1 Vibrio sp. 03_296 | reverse complement strand
CTCACAGACCAAAAAAGCGCTATTGGAAGCGCACAAAGAGAATTTAGAGATCCTCACCTTTATGGGCCGGCTGAACAGCATCGGTCTCAAATAACGCGTGCTTCTTTTCACACTMAAACAAGTCCAAAAAAAAAACCGCAGCACTGAGCTGCGGTTTTATTATTCTCGCTGGCCAATTATGCGTTTGCTTCACGCTCTGCAATAAACGCCAACGCCATCTTAATACGCGCAACAACACGCTCTTTACCGATGAGCTGCATCACTGCATCTACAGAAGGAGACTGACCACCACCAGTAACAGCAACACGCAGAGGCATACCGATTTTGCCCATACCGATTTCAAGCTCAGTACACACATCGGCAATCACTTGGTGTAGGTTTTCTGTTGTCCACTCAGTAAGGGCTTCCACTTTAGCCAGAGCGACTTCTAGCGGCTGCTTCGCCACACCACGTAGGTGTTTTTTCGCTGCATCAGCGATCAAATGCGTCAAAATCTTGGTAGAAGTAACCAATTTGATCG
>NZ_NPKW01000467.1:0-1323 GCF_002265885.1 Vibrio sp. 03_296 | reverse complement strand
CACTGCCATCGGCGGCAGAGTGGTGTCCCTGGAGGTCCATCATGGCTTGTTCGTCTGCTAAAAGCGTATTGAATGGGACGAGCCTTTAAAAACTGTATTGACCCGTCAGGTCGAGCAGTGAAAGCAGTGCATAACGAAGCGTATTAATCCATACGTCGTTCACGATAACAACAACGAAAGAAGGCACCCACAAGGTGCCTTCTTTACTAAGGTTTGTTGACCGCTCACTTCATCCTTTCAGTTCTAGGTCGCTATTTTCAATGCTCACTGGCACGGTCTGGGAAATCATTTTAACCAGCATGATTGAACGTGTTTCGCCATCTTGTTCTTGGAAAATGGCCTCGATACCCGCGAACTGCCCGCTTTTCACTTTGATCGAATCACCCGGTTTCGGCAAAATTACTCCCTGCAACGCACTTTGATGTCCCTCTTGTCAAGTAAAGCTTGAGTCTAAATCAAATCCCTTGGAGCTTCTTTGGCTGCGCGCCAAACTTCACAAAATCCACCACACCTCTGGTTGAACGAGCAGTGGTAAACGTAGGGCCTATTTCAAAATCGAAGCGAACAAAAATGTAGGAAGGAAATAAGGGCTCACTCTTTGTTTGGCGTTCCCACGCAAAATTTTTTCAACTTCTATGGTGGGGTAAGAAACACTCAACACCTTGGTTTTCTAAATGTTGCTTCGCTCGGATCTGCTCTCCGCGCTTACAATACAGCAAATACCACTTTTCATTTATCACTAGCCATCTATTTTTGTTTATCCTAGCATTTCGCCAGACTATAGGAAATCGCGTGAGTTGCAATCATACAAACCAATACATTTTGTTTGCTAAACGTTAATTCGCAGGACCAAAAATGGAATATTAGTTTCTAACACGTAGAAACCACCCAAGCAAAACATTGGAAAACCCTTTATAACAAAAGGTTAAATACAAACCGAACAATCTACTGCCATTTAAAAATGTTTGAGTATTTAAACAACGAGGAGTATACGTATTCGCCTATAAAAAATTTCATAACTAGAATTAGTCAAACTTATGCCAAACCAACATCAATATTTTGGTCATCCTCGTGGCCTTTTCCTTTTGTTCGGTACTGAACTTTGGGAACGTTTTTCCTATTACGCAATGCGTGCAATTTTAGTTTTATACCTCACCGACACCACCATCAATGGCGGTTTGGGCTGGTCTACCAAAGATGCCCTCGACCTCTATGGCACCTACACAGGTTTGGTGTACATTACCCCCCTTAATTCGGTGGCTACCTTGCTGACAACTACTTAGGTCAGCGTCGTTCGATCCTGATTGGTGGCGCGCTAATGGC
>NZ_NPKW01000466.1:0-583 GCF_002265885.1 Vibrio sp. 03_296 | reverse complement strand
TATTATTAAAATTAATACTTGTTATTCTTTTCTTAATGTCATCCGCTACGCGGCCAATTACTTTTATATCTTGTTCTGATACTTCAACCGTCGAGTTGCCAAACACGACTGCTAACTTGTTTGGTAATCGTTGAACGTGGTTGATGGACAGACGCCCATTCATATCAACCAAGTACGTGCCGCCTACTGCTTGGTAAATAGACTTTCTTCCCACATATTGGGCTGGTCGAGTTGGGTGCTGGTGTACTTCCATATACGGTTAATAATTCCAAACTAAAACAGCGTTGTGAGTTGAAACACGAACGCCAACTCTTAAATATTCAATGAGTTGGAAGGATATCATTATGCTTTCATATCAAATAGTATTTATTGCGTCTTTTATGACTTATGAGACGTTTTCTCTGGCTTAAGCCGTCGTGGATTAATGAGCCCCAAAACGAGATGTGTTCAGATGAATCTGACAATAAAGCCACCGCCGAGTTTATAAATCTAAGTTCTCTTTAACTCGCAAACGTTTTGTTATCGCGATTGGTCGATAACTTGCGCGTGGTCGTCTATCGAGTCGAGTGTTTTTGCTAAGCGA
>NZ_NPKW01000465.1:0-818 GCF_002265885.1 Vibrio sp. 03_296 | reverse complement strand
CAAAGAAACCCACGCAGTCACCTCCGCCCTTTCATCGGACGAAAAGTTGTACGCATGACATGTCGTCGCTTATTGTTCTAGACGCGACAAAGCATCTAGGAAAAATCAATAAGCATATCGTTCCCGCAGCAAACGGCCGAAGGCATATATCAATAGAGAGATGGTATTAACGAGGAAAGCAGTATCGCTTATAGCCAATGGGTATCGACTCCCAGCACGAAGCTAACAACTGTAGATTGGCAGGCTAGCAGAAAACCGTTGGCATTTTCGAAGGCTCGAAAAAACCATTTTGTGATATTCGACTACTCGACGAGTCCATAGGTTTCTGTTGTACCTCAATAAATGAAAAGGAAACGATGAGTGCATGCCCATCGCGCTTTAAAAACGAGCGGCATGCTTAATTTTTGGACGCAGCAAAGTCAAGATGAGCAGGCCGCTTTGACACCATCGTGACATTGCTAACAAAGACCCGGACAATACCAATAAAGGGAAAATGACCAAAATGAAAAAGCCCCAGCACCATGAGATGTTGAGGCCTTAGAATAAATGGCACGCCCTGTAGGATTCGAACCTACGACCACATCCTTAGAAGGGACGTGCTCTATCCAGCTGAGCTAAGGGCGCGCTACAGGGACAGGATTATACGAGTTCATTTTGGTAAATCAACGGGTTTTCTTAACAAACTGAATCAAATGGCTAAAAAAAGGGCGCCCACATTAAATATGACTTAAAAACGCCCCAAAGCAAAACGTTTCGCGTATTAGATATTTATTTGATGATTTTGCGACAATACGCGCCAAGTTTTTGCCATTCGTATT
>NZ_NPKW01000464.1:0-1171 GCF_002265885.1 Vibrio sp. 03_296 | reverse complement strand
CCAGCCGCCAAGTGGATAGTGAAACCGATTGCCATGTCGATCGGCAAACCAATTTTTGCTGTCGGTTTCTTCTACGGAGAGTTTTTGAATCAACTCGGGCGCAAAGTTCCCAGCGAGCATCTTGTCCAACTTGTTGGTTGATTTTTCATCCCACATCAACTGGGTCACGCCACACCAGTCATGATCGAAGGTGAGCGCTTGTGCAGCTTGCTCTACAAACTGGCGAGCAAACAAAAACGCGGGGGCAAATACGCGCGAAACGCCATCATGATTGCCATTGAGCAAAGGGTATACTGCGCCTTGTCGGTTACCCGATGCGCCTTCTGCAGCTTGGGCGTGTTTACAATAGAGGGTCACTTTTTGCCCACGTTGAACCAAGGCTTTTGCGAGGGCTGCGCTAGCAATCCCTCCGCCAATGATGGCAATAGAGTCGAGATGAGATGCAGAGGTGCGATTGAAGTATGGCGCGTGGTCGACTTTGTTGTTGTCTTGTTCCATGCAGCCTGCGATCATTTCTCGTCTTGGTGCCAAAGCCTTTGACTTTTTTCATGGCAAAGCCCGCTTCAATCAAGCCTCGTCTTACAAAACCCGCAGAGGTAAACGTCGCCACACGACACTCAGCTCTCGCCAGTTTCGCCATACCATTGAAAAGATCCTGATTCCACATTTCGCCGTATTTTACTTGGGGCAAACCCATCGAGGAACCAAGTATCGATAATGCCTTCTTCACCGTAAGGCACCGAGGGTAGGCAGTCTTTAATATCGCCAAGCCACAGACACAGCGTGACGCGCTTGTCCAGCACAATGCGATGACATTCTGGGACGGCAGGTGGATAATGACGATGAAGTTTTTCCGCGAGTTTCCGCCAACTCAGGCCAAGCTTGATGCGCTTTGATCAAATCTTGTTTGCTAAGGGGAAACTTTTCAAGCTGACAAAATGTARCTCTTTGAGTGCTGCATCAGGGTTTGCACGGCGAAAGTCATTGAACGCCTGCCAAACCGCGAGGAAATTCAATCCTGTGCCAAAACCCGTTTCGCCAATCACAAAACGACGGCGGTCAAATTCTTGCCATCTTTCAGGAATAAGATTTTGTTTAAGAAACACATAGCGCGTTTCTTCTAGGCCGTTCACATTGGAGAAGTAAACGTCATCAAATTGGTCAGAAACCG
>NZ_NPKW01000463.1:0-1025 GCF_002265885.1 Vibrio sp. 03_296 | reverse complement strand
CGTTCATTGATAGTGTACGTGACGAAAACAAGAAGYCAAGTGATTCGAGATTGTTCACCAAGATTTCTGCCAACAATTGGAGGAGTATCAGGTGACAATGATTGAAGCGCCTCCGTCACAAACTCAATTGGAAGCGTGGGTAGGAGAAGGGCAAGCGTGCTACTTCTCATCAGTACCTATCGATTTAATGGCAGTAAAGAGCCGCATTGGGTTCTTTTGAGTGGAATGAGCGAGCATTTTTTCTTTATTCATGATCCCCACGCGGAATCGGAAGAAGAGGCGATAGCGTCTGCACATGTCACGGTCAGTAAAAAAGCACTGTCGCAAATTATCGGTTTTGGCAAGCAAAAGCACACGGCCTGTGTCGTCATTCACCAAGACCGTAAGCTTAAAGGCTAATTACCAGAATTTGAGCCGCTTGAGCAGCAATACTTCGGCGGCAAAAATGACCACCAATCCAATACAGAACCACAAGAAGGCGACCGGGGATTCTACCCCCGGAATGCCACCGAGTATTGATACCCAAGCAAGCCAGTTTAAAAAACTGGTAGGCAGGAAAATAACTGGCAATCAATGTAAACAAGTAGCTGTTTCGGCTGATTTTATCTTCTCGTAGTTGTTGAATTTGTTCTTTGAGCATGTGCGAGCTCGCCAAGAAAGAACTCTATGGTTTCGTTAATGCGAGTAATATTACTTAGTGCATAATTGACCATTAAGGTTTTGTTAGTCAAAGGCGAACTTCAGAGCTCGAAAATCAGCAATGGCGTACTGTTGCGGACGAATAAAGCGTTTGATTCTCAACAGTGCTTTTTGTACTTCAATGATGTCGCCAATTTGTTCGGTGTCGAGCTCAAACTGTTCTATTTGTTCCTCAATATCTTGAAGATATTGCTGCATTTTTCCTGTCAAACCATCGATGATGGTTAGGAGTAGATCGGCGATGCTGTTCTGGGCCTTTTTTCTCGGCGAGAGAGGCTCTGATTTCTGAAATCGCTTTGGAGGAGGTCTTACGTGTCGAAATCAAC
>NZ_NPKW01000462.1:0-669 GCF_002265885.1 Vibrio sp. 03_296 | reverse complement strand
ACTCAGATTTTCAAGACTGATAGATTTGTTATTTTTATAAATGCTCTTTATAGGATGGTAGAGAGGAAACACTTTGCCACTGGCAACACTGAGTTTGTTAACTGGATCACTAAAAAATATGCAACCAAGAGCACTGGTGGTTTTTGCGGAAATAATGAAAAAGGCTCCGACATGCAGAGCCTTTTATTTAAACGTTTAAAATCAAAACGATAGGAGGTAAAGTAACGATACTCTTCTCCGGGGGAAAGTAGGCAACTGGGTTGTGGCCAGTCCGGATGGTTCGGCGAATCCGGTAAAAATTGGGTCTCCAGCGCCAAGCCTGCATAGTCTCGATATTCACTGCCACTGCGGTTTGGTGTGCCTGCCAGCCAATTACCCGTATAGAGCTGAATGGCGGGTTTGTTGCTACAAACAGACAAACGAATCAACTCATCAGGCGAGGTCACACACGCAACGGGCAGAGAACACATCGCGCTCTCGTTCAAACAGTATAGCTGTGAAATCATACCCTTTAGCACATTGTTGCTGCTCAATCTTGGTAGCAAGGTTGCACCAATGGTTTTTTCTGTATTGAAATCAAAACTGGTACCAGAAACCCTTCGCAGCGTACCCAATGGGGTGCCAACATTATTGGTCGGCAAATAACATGGGGCATTTAACATCAACTTA
>NZ_NPKW01000461.1:0-711 GCF_002265885.1 Vibrio sp. 03_296 | reverse complement strand
AGCTTATGCAGATCAAGACAGGCGTTTTCTTCCAGTCTCTTAAGTCAGTTCTCACTGTTCATGCATGCTTCCTCTCTCATGCGTCGTTCCTCGGAGCTTGAGTTTGCTTGGCACATACACTTTAAGCGGCAGTGCTCGGCCATCACGCGCTTTTTCAACCAGTAAGTTTACGCCTTGAATGCCCATCATTTCCGAGTGAATTCTCACCGTTGAGAGCGGCGGGAAAGTGAATCTGGCGTTGGGAATGTCGTTAACGCTGATCAGCGAAATATCGCGGGGAATGTTGGAGCCACTGTTCGAGCAAAGCGCGCAGCACGCCAATCGCGATGGAGTCGGAAGCGATAAACAGCGCCTTCGGATAATCACTGCGTTCTAACATGCTTTTTGCCAACTTGTAGCCAGATGAACTGGAGAAATCGCCGCGATAAATGTCCGCATCATTGACCACGCCTTTCAACTGACCATATTCACGCAAAGGTCCAATTTTCGCGAATGTCGGCTTGGCCGGGTTCGTCTTGACCGCCAATAAAACCAATGCGATCAAAACCTTGGCTGATAAAGAAATCGGTTACTTCTTTACTGATTTTTACCAGATCAATATCCACGCTGTCGAAGTTGCCATGGTCATCACTAAAATCGAGATAGCAGATGTTGTCGGTCATCTTGCTGGCGCGCAACATCGCGGCTGGGGTGGTTTTGCCTACCATAAGG
>NZ_NPKW01000460.1:0-684 GCF_002265885.1 Vibrio sp. 03_296 | reverse complement strand
CTGCTGAATAAGCCTTACTGCTCAGTTAAAACCAACCAGCGACAATGCCCTTGATTGCCAAAATTAAGGGACGTTTTGTATAAAAAACCAAGCAAAACCAGTCACTAAGACTAGACTCTAAATATCGCTGACCGTTTTAAAGGGCTCTATGAAGTGATGCCACCTTCGCCATTTTACACGCGCGCCTTATTGACACTGATCCTGTTAGGATTGGTGGTGTTTAGTTTTAATCCATTTCTCGATCGCAACGATCTGCTGCCACTTTACGACAGCAAACGCCTGTTTGTGCTGYTTCTGTTGCAAATCACCGCGCTCATCGTGCTGTTCTCCACTCAACRRCGGCAGCGTATCATCGATCATTGGTGCTCTCTCACGCTCCTCCACCGAGGTTTACTGAGCCTTTTTATTGCTTCGAGCTTACTGGCTACGTGGCTTGCTCGCTATCCACTGGCCTGCTGTTTTGCAATGGTTTTATTTGGCATGGATTGGTTTTGATGCTGTTTGTACTGCGTGATGTGGTGAAGAAGCAGCAAGCCCGATGGTTTGAATACACTCTTTGGCTCATGTGCGTTTCTGTTTTGAGCATTGTCGCTGGCGTTTTGGATCCGCATTGTGCACCAGTTGAACGTCAACAACTTCACCCTGTTTGGCTTTGCCAACCCTCGTTTTCTCAACCAGATCCAT